>JALWSN010000512.1 GCA_027080245.1 Ignavibacteriales bacterium
ATTGATTTTGTTGATGAAATAAAATGTGAAAAACGTTGCGTCGAAAACCCTTAAATTTATTAACAAAACGTAATCCAACCACGCTTCGCCCTTTATTAGACGGGACGCAACGTAACTAAGGGTAATTACAAAATTAAAAAATAAAATTGAAACCAAAGTTCTTTTGGAAATCCTGATAAATTCCCTCCGGGAAATTAGCGCAAACAAAAGCGTTAGTCCGCCAAGAATGTAAATATTCTTAAGCGCAATAATGGCGAACAATATTATTAAATAAAACAACAATGAATATTGTTCTTTGCGGGCTTTAGTTAATTGAATTTTCATTTTTAGTGAAATTTTTATTTGAAAAAATTTTCTTTCTTCTGAACATTAAAAACAATTTAAAAAACGCCCAGATTAACGCAATTGCAATCAGGGCTGAAAATACTTGACTTAACAAATTGCTGTTGAACACCCGGTAATCCTTAAAAGGCGCGTTGACTAATTCCGACGAGCTTTTAATGCCTTTGGGCACAAAGCCTAATTTTTCTTTGAAATAATCAAGTCCCCATTCTCCCCAGGCGGGATTGGAAGTCAAAAGCCCCAAAGGCGTAAGCGCCAGGAACAATGCAAGCAACTGAAGCAGTCTTTTTTTGCTAACGTTACGCGGAGTTTTCATTTTTAAAATAATATTTGTTCACAAAACTGATTACCAATAACGTGTAAATTCCTTCAGCAACGCCAAAGTAAACCATGTGGCTAAAAACAATCGCGGGGATTGTTACCTTTAAATCAAAGGGAAAGTACAAAGGCTTGCCCGAAGGATCGGAAGCAATTAAAGGTTGAATCCCGAGAACAACCGCAATTACTACGGATGCGCAAACAATGGAAAGCCAGCCCGAAAAGAATAACGCAATTTTCTCATTCAGAAATTTTTTTGTCAAATGATAGGCGTAATAGCCGACAAACGAAGCGGTAATTCCCATTGCAAAAATATTTAACCCAAGCGCCGTTACGCCGCCGTCGCCAAAAAGCAGCGCTTGGATAATAAGCACAAGTCCAATGGCGACAGCCGCAAAATAAGGATTAAACAAAATGGCAATTACCGCCGTTCCGATTGCGTGTCCGCTCGTGCCGCCGGGAATTGGAATGTTCAACATCATTGCCATGAAGGAAAGAGCCGTTACAGTTGAAAGAAGGGCAAGGTTTTCTTCTTGAAAATCCTCTTTAACCTTTTTTAATCCGTAAGCCAACGCCGGCGCCGCTGCGGCATAGCTAACAATTGCCGTAGCAGGAGACAAATAACCATCAGGTACGTGCATGTAAACCTTTAGAACTATTTGAATTTATTGAATTAAATTTATTTGGTTTTTGTTTTAATCAACAATAACAGCTATTTCGGCGGCAAAATGACGGCTAAACCGGTCCGGTTAAAAAATGTAATTAATTAAACAACAATTTAATCTCTTTTTAGTTTTGATTCAAATGCCCTGGAAAATTTTAAGCTACATGCTTGAAACCTTTCAAAAATTCAATCATCAAAATACGCAAAAAAACAAGGAGATTCGTTATGGCTAACATTGTTCAGGGAACTGATTTTAATTTCAACGAAGAAGTGTTAAATTCCGAAACGCCGGTGCTTGTGGACTTTTGGGCGCCGTGGTGCGCGCCTTGCAGAATAATAGCGCCGGTAGTGGAAGAAATTGCCAACGAATACGAAGGCAGACTAAAAGTAGTAAAAGTAAACACGGACGAGAATTACGGGGTGGCTTCTAAATACGGAATAATGAGCATTCCAACGCTCGGAATATTTAAAGCCGGACAGATGGTAGATTCGATTATCGGAGCCGTTCCAAAACAAGTTCTCATTCAAAGAATTCAACCGCACATTCAAAGCATTAATTAGAGGCAAAATTCGCCTCTTTTACTATTAACCGCGTTAATATTCTACTAATGTATTGCTACATTAGTAGAGTATTTTAAATATTGTTACAAATGCTGTCAGGAACGTTGCGATAGTAAACGTAAGTGGGAAACTTCACTTTTTTAACATTAAAATGTTTTTGCGCTCTTTCAAGGAATTCCGAATCTTCGCTGTAGTTCAAATTTTTAAATCCGCCAAGTTTTGTAAACACAATTCTTTTGCCGAAGAATGTTCCCCCAACCGCACAATCCTTAATGTGAATTTTTTTGCCGGGGTTGTTTTTGTCCTTTACGTACGGATTACCCACAATTTTAACTCCACCGTGGAGTAAATCTATTTCGGGATGTCCGGCTAAAAAAGCAAGTCGTTTTTCAATGTGCTCGGGCAAATATTCGTCGTCGCTTCCCAAAAATGTAATGAACCTTCCGGCGCTTAATTTAATTCCAACGTTTAAACTAACCGGCAATCCGTTGTTAGCTTGCTTAACGTAACGAATGCCCGAACGTTCGCCTAAAAATTTTTGAACAACTGCGTAAGTGTCGTCCTCGCTACCATCGTCCACTATTATTAGCTCTAAACCGCCGAAGGTTTGGTTGAATATTGATTTCACCGCCCTTTCCAAGAGCGCCGCTCTGTTAAAAGTAGGAATGATTACAGAAACTATCGGCTTAAAGCTTTTGTATAATCGCATATTTTGTTCATTATTTAATTAACTCAACTCAAAATTTACCGCTTGAGCTTGAATTAAAAAAGTTTAAGTGCCGTTGTTTTAATAATCGAATGCGTGCGATTTTTTTAATATATTTAAGTTTTAAAATATTTTTCAGGTTGGATTAAACAATGAGCTACCGTGACCAGAAGAAATATTTCGAAGCTCTGAAAAGATTCGAACGGAAGTTCGACAGAAAAGAACTGGAAGATTACAAAATGCTAAAAAAGAGACATGTGGACGAAGAAGATCTGGACAAGCTCTCACTCGAAAGATTAAGAAATCTTTACGAAAAATATTACGTCAACAGACCAAAACCCAACCTAGACGATTTCTTCAAAAAATAACAAAATTTAAAATTTATTGAATGAGGCTCTAATGACAAACTCAAGGCTGCGTAAAATTATCGGACTTATTGTTTTTGCAATTGCGTTATTTACTTACTTTTCCACGGTACAACCTTCGGTTTCTTTCTGGGATTGTGGCGAATTCATTTCATCATCTTACTTGCTACAAGTGCCGCATCCGCCCGGAACGCCACTGTTCCTTTTACTTGGCAGAGTAATGACGCTCATTCCCTTTGTCGGCAATCTTGGATTAAGGGTAAACACAATCTCGGTAGTTACAAGCTCTTTTGCTATTTTGCTACTGTACCTTGTTTCAATAAGAGTAATCGAAGCGTTTGCCGGCAAGAAACATTCTTTACTTGAAGCGGCGGGAATTTACCTCGCCTCGGCAATTGGCGCGCTGTCACTCGCGTTTGCTGACACTTTTTGGTTTAACGCAGTCGAAGCGGAAGTTTACGCCTCCTCTACTTTTTTAATCGCTCTCGTAACCTGGCTGATAATGATTTGGTGGGAAAAAGCCGACAAACCGGACAGCAACAAATATTTAATAATGATTGCTTACACAATCGGACTTGCAACTGGCGTGCATTTGATGTCCGTTCTGGCAATTTTGCCCGTGGTAATGATTATTATGTTTCGCAAATACCAGACGGACGACGAGACTCTCAGAAAAACGGCCTATTTATTCTTGGGGCACGCGGCGATAATTCTGGCGATATTTATGGCGATGTGGTCGGCTCTTACGCCTACGTCAGCGCCTTCGCCCGAAGCTTACAAAGCCATCGACCACAGATTCTGGATGGTGTTTGTCGGAATAAGCGCCGTTTACATGGGCATTTTTTACAAAAAAGTTTTCGACAAGAACTCTTTTTACCTACCGGTTATTTTTGGCGGCATTGCTCTGGCTGTGGTTTATCCCGGCGTTGTGAAAGTAATCCCGAACTTCCTTACGCAACTAAGCGGGGACAGCACTACAACCGGCTCGATTTTATTCCTGCTTCTTTTTGTCGTGCTTGGCTATTTGATTTACTGGTCCAAAAAAGAAAAGAAAGAAACCGTTAACCTTGTAAGCAAAGTCTTTTTGTTTATTTTCTTGGGTTACTCCAGTTACGCAATGATTATTATTCGAGCCAACGAAAATCCGCCAATTAACATGAACGACCCAAGGGATTTCAAAACGCTTGTTTCCTATTTGAACAGGACTCAATATGGCGACTTTCCGATTTTTGCAAGGCGTTACTCTCAGGAGCCGCACCAACAGGGAATTTACACAAATTACTCGAGCGATTTGGATTTCCTCCTTCGTTACCAAATTCAACACATGTTCCACAGATACTTGCTCTGGAATTACGTCGGGCGGGTTAGCACCGTGCAGGACGCCGGGGTGGATTGGACTCAACTTTTTTACATCCCGCTATTGCTAGGTCTGCTCGGGCTTTATTATCATTTCAAAAAAGATTGGAAAATGGCGTCGGTCTTTCTAATCATGTTTATTTTCCTTGGCTATTTAACCGCATTTTACCAAAATCAACAGCAACCTCAGCCCAGGGAAAGAGATTATTTTTACGTCGGGGCGTTTTTCGTTTTCTCGATGTGGATTTCCCTTGGCGTCAAAGGAATTTTAGACATCATTACGGAAACCCTAAAAGAAAAGGCTTTCTTCAAGCCGGCTTTCTGGGGCTTTATTTTGTTTGCCGTTATTTTTGTGCCTTACAACATGGCTCGCACTAATTGGTTTACGCACGACCGCTCCCGCAATTACGTGCCGTGGGATTATTCCTACAACATGCTGCAAAGCGTTAAACCGAATGCGATATTGTTCACTAACGGCGACAACGACACTTTCCCGCTCTGGTATTTGCAGAATGTGGAAGGGGTGCGTAGGGACGTACGAATCGCCAACCTGAGCTTGCTTAATACAGATTGGTACATTGAAGAATTAAAGAACACTACGCCCTTCGGAACGCCTAAGGTTGCAATGACCTACTCCGACGAACAAATTAAGCGCATCGGACCAATCAGGTGGAAACCCCAAAAGATTCACATCCCAGTGCCAAAAAGCGTTTACAAACAATTCGGCGTTACGGACACTTCAATAATAAACAAAGGTGAAATTAGCTGGATGATGAACAACACCGTCGTCTTTGGAAACATTAAAGCCGTGCGCGCCCAGGATTTAATGGTTCTCGACATTATCAGAGCCAACAAGTGGAAACGCCCGATTTATTTTGCCGTTACCTGTTCTGACAAAAGTAAAATTGGGCTGAACGATTACCTGAAAATGGAAGGGCTTGCTTTCAGAGTGATGCCTTTCAAAGTTGGAGGCTATTACGAAGCCGTGGATGAAAACATAATGAAGAAACAGCTGTTCCACGAACCTAAAGGATTTAGCCGCACGTACCAGCCTGGCTTTAAATTCCGCGGATTAAACGACTCAACGATTTTCCTGAACGACAATCACAAGCGGCTTACGTTGAACTACCGCAGCGCGTTCATCCGATTGGCGCTTTACTACCTTTACGCAAAGAACGACACTGCGATGACCATTGCCACTTTGAACAAAATGGAAGAGAAAATCCCGGAGAAATTGATCCCGATGGATTACCGCTTGATGAACGACATTTCCACAATTTACCTTGCCTCGGGCGACACGGCAAAATACAGAAAGCTTGCAAGGAAAGTTGAAGCAATTGCGCTGGAGAGAATAAACAAAAATCCCGCCGACGTTGAAGGCGGCAATTACAATCCGTATTTTATTCTTAAACAGATTTACGACAATCTTGGCGAGTACGAAAAATTCATTCCCGTGCTTGAAAAGCTGCAATCAATTCGCCCGTACGACAATTCGATTAAGCAGTTAATAAATCAATACAAAGCAAAAGCCGCGGCAAAGATTAAGAAAAAGATCGGTAAAAAATAATTGTAAGCAGTGCGTTCGTTAGATTAAGTAATATTAAGTTCCCCCTTCCTACGAAGGGGGAACTTTTAAGCAGAAATATTTTCCCGAGGCGGAAAACAGAATTTGTTCAATGAACGGCGTTGTTTGTTCTATTTTGTTTTTCATTATTGTTTAAAAATTTGAGATGAATATTGAAAAAAATTTTAATTAATGCGCTTTCCGGCATTGGGGACGCCCTGATGTTCACCCCCGCTATTATGGAGTTGCGTAAGGCTCTCCCCGATGCGCAAATAGACGCGCTTGTAATGTTCCGGGGCGTTAAGGATTTGTACGAACGCCTGCCGGAAATTTCCAATGTGATTTATTTTGATTTCCTGAATTCTAATCCTCTTAAAGCCTTGACGTTTGTTCTGAAATTACGAAAGAAATATTGGGCGTCCTTTAACGTTTACCCTTCTAACAGGAAAGAATACAACGTAATTAATTTTTTAATTGGAGCGCCTAAAAGATTGGCTGTTGAATATTTGCGAATGGACAGGCAGAATCTTGGATTCTTAAATAATTTAAGAATTAAAGAAAACGACGAACTTCACAACGTTGAAGAAAATTTAAAAATGGTAAGTCTGCTTACGGGAAAACAGCCCGGAGAGCCTTCGCCCCTAAAATTTCCGTTACGGGAGGCGGACGAAAATTTTGCAGAGGAATTTCTTACCGAAAACAAAATTGAATACAACCTGATTGTAGGATTTCACCCCGGCTGTTCAACGCTTAAAAATCACGTTAACCGCCGCTGGCCGCCGCTTTATTTTTCTTCGCTGGCTAAAAAGATTTTGCGGGAATTCGAAGAAGCGCACATTTTAATTTTCGGGGGGAGAGACGAAAACACACTGAAAAACAAAATTCACGCGGACATTTCCTCCGAGCGGGCGCATATTGTAACCACTGAAACAATTGCCCAAACAGCCGCGCTAATTAAAAAATGCAATCTTTTTGTAACTAACGATTCGGGCTTAATGCACATAGCCGCCGCAATGCAAACCAAAATAATCGCTTTAATAGGTCCTACAAATTTAAATTACATTCGCCCCTGGAAAGCCAAGCATGTTGTGGCTTCGCTGAATTTAAGCTGCTCGCCCTGTTTTTACTATTCGCCAAAGCCATTGACTTGCAGCCGCGACGACATTAAATTCAAATGCATGAAAGAGCTAAAACCTCAAGCGGTTTTCGAGCTTGTAAAGGAATTTGTAAAATAGCGAAAGAAAAATTTCACGCCGCTGAATTGTTTGAATAATTTTAAAAATTTGGGTAAGTTGCTAATTTAAAAAATTAATTTAAGGAAGCGATATTGTGAGGGCTGTAATACCGGTTGCCGGCTTCGGAACAAGGTTAAAGCCGCATACTTATTCGATGCCCAAAGTTTTGTTAACTGTTGGGGACAAGCCTATTTTAGGACACATTCTGGAAAAGCTTGTTCAGGAAAACATTTTAAACGCTACTTTAATCACAGGGCATTTAGGAGACAAAATAGTTAGTTACGTCAGGAAAGAATTTCCTCAAATTAATGCTGAATTCGTTGAGCAAGAAGAAATGCTGGGACTGGGGCACGCAATTTATTCGGCGGCGAAAACTTTTGGGAACGAGGAAATTTTCATCATTCTTGGCGATACTGTCTTCGACGTAAATCTGGACAACGTTCTTAAAAATCAGGTTTCTTCAATTGGAGTTAAAAACGTAGAAGACCCAAGCAGATTTGGCGTTGCCGTTACGGAAAACGGGTTCGTTAAAAAATTAATTGAAAAACCATCCCGCCCAATTTCCAAAATGGCGCTGGTTGGATTGTACTACATTAAAAATTCGGAATTGTTGAAGGACTCCCTGGAGGAGTTGATTAGAAAGAATATTAAAACTAGAGGAGAATACCAATTAACCGACGCTCTGCAGATAATGATTGAACGGGGCGAGAAAATTACAACTTTCAAAGTCGATGGCTGGTACGATTGCGGTAAACCAGAAACGTTGCTTTCAACTAATAGATTCTTGCTTCAAAAGAATCATTACGCCGCCAAAGCGGAAAACACGGTTGTGATTCCCCCCGTGTTTATTGCCGAAAATGCAATTGTCGAGAATTCGGTAATCGGACCGTTTACCACAATTTCAAAGAACTGTATTGTCCGGGATTCAATAATTAAAAATTCAATAATTAATCCCGGCGCGCACGTGGAACGCGCGATGCTCGACAGCTCAATCATCGGTAGTAACGCCGTTGTTAAAGGCAAGTTTACCCGTCTTAATGCGGGCGACTCGTCGGAATTAGAATTTGATTAATTTAATTAAAGGAGAAAAATAGATGTCATTTTTATTCACATCCGAATCCGTTTCCGAAGGGCATCCGGACAAAATATGCGACGCCATTTCGGACGGAATATTAGACGCCCTTTTGGAACAAGACCCAAATTCCCGCGTAGCTTGCGAAACTTTCGTGACCACGGGCTTAGTGCTTGTTGGCGGCGAGATTACCACAAACGCCTACGTGGAAATTCCAGAAATTGTTAGAAACATTGTAAGAGAAATCGGATATACAAACGCCGATTACAAATTCGACGCCGAATCGTGCTCAGTACTGAACGCAATACATTCGCAATCGCCTGACATTGCAATGGGCGTGGACAAAGGCGGCGCGGGCGACCAAGGACTGATGTTCGGCTACGCTTGCGATCAAACAAAAGAATTCATGCCAATGCCAATAATGTTTGCTCACAACATCGTAAAAAAATTAGCGAGCATCAGAAAGAAAAACTCCGGCTTAATGCCTTATCTTCGCCCGGACGCAAAATCGCAGGTGACGATTGAATTCGACGACGCAGGCAAACCTTTGCGCGTAGACGCCGTAGTGGTTTCAACTCAACACGACAAGGGCGTTCGCCAACGTAAAATAAAAAGCGACGTAATTAACAATGTAATAAAAAAAGTTATTCCCGAAAAATATTTGGACAAGAAAACAAAATATTTTGTGAACCCTACCGGTCGTTTTGAAATTGGCGGACCGCACGGCGACAGCGGGTTGACAGGAAGGAAAATAATTGTGGACACTTACGGCGGCTGGGCGCCTCATGGAGGCGGAGCATTCAGCGGGAAGGACCCTTCCAAAGTTGACCGTAGCGCAACTTACGCAGCGCGGCACATCGCCAAGAACATTGTAGCCGCCAAGCTTGCCAAAGAATGCCTTGTTCAAGTGGCTTACGCAATTGGCGTTGCCGAGCCGGTTTCAATTCACATCGACACAAAGGGAACAGGCGTTCGCCCGGACAAAGAACTTGCCGAAATGGTAATGAAGGAAGTGGACTTAACGCCGGCTGGAATAATTAAACGATTGGATTTAAGAAGACCCATCTACCGGAAGACCGCCGCTTACGGACATTTCGGCAGGAACGAAAAAGACTTCACATGGGAAAAATTAGATTTAGTTGAAACGTTCAAAAAATATCATTAAAAATTAGAGGAATCATTTATGGATTACAAAGAAGGAAAATACAAAGTAAGAGATTTAAAATTAGCCGCTGAAGGCAGAAAGAAAATCGAATGGGCGGAATCGAGAATGCCCGTGATGATGAAGCTCAGAGAAAAGTACAGCAAAACCAAACCATTGAAGGGTTACAAAATTGCCGGCTGCCTGCACGTTACGAAAGAGACTGCGGTGCTGGTGGAAACCCTTAAAGCCGCGGGCGCAAAGGTAAGCTGGAGCGGATGTAACCCTCTTTCCACGCAGGACGAGATTGCTGCGGCTCTGGCAAAAAACGGCGTGGAAATTTACGCCTGGCACGGGCAAAACGTAAAGGAATTTTACTGGTCGATTGAAAAAACTCTCGAGATGAAACCTAACCTCACCCTCGACGACGGAGCGGATTTAATTTTCACAGTTCACAATAAGCATCCCGAACTGGCGGAAAACATCATCGGCGGAACGGAAGAAACAACTACCGGCGTGCACAGACTTAGGGCAATGGCAAAGGCAAAAAAACTGCTCTATCCGGTGCTTGCCGTTAACGACGCCGAAACCAAATGGGATTTCGACAACGTTTACGGCACGGGACAATCCTCCATTGACGGTATTTTAAGAGCTACTTCGGTAATGCTTGCGGGCAAAAATTTTGTGGTTGCTGGTTACGGACATTGCGGAAGAGGCGTAGCAATGAGAGCCAAAGGAATGGGCGCAAATGTAATAGTAACGGAAGTTAAACCCACCGCCGCCCTTAAAGCTACTCTCGAAGGCTTTAGAGTAATGAAAATGGACGAAGCTGCAAAGATTGGCGACATTTTTATTACCGCCACCGGCGTTAAGGATATTATCGTAAAACGCCACTTCGAGAAAATGAAAGACGGCGCAATAGTTTGCAACACAGGCCATTACGATTGCGAAATTAACATAGAAGACCTTGCGGAAATTGCCAAAAGGAAAAGATTGGTAAGAGACAACAACGAAGAGTACACTCTTAAAAACGGCAAGCGGATTTACTTGCTGGCGCAGGGCAGATTGGTAAATCTTGCCGCCGCAGAAGGACATCCTTCCGAGGTAATGGATATGTCCTTCGCCAATCAATTCATGTCTCAGCTGAGATTAGTCGAGTTGGACAAAGAAGGCGTTCTACTTGATCCGGACGTTTACGATATTCCCGAATCCCAGGATCAGGAAATTGCAGGAATTAAGCTCGAAACAATGGGCTTCAAAATCGATAAGCTTACAAAAGAACAACAGAAATACATTAACGATTTTGCTGCAGGAACTTAATTTAATCGGAATACTCTTGTTAGGAAAAGGCTCGTAATTGTTGCGAGCCTTTTTTGTTAAATAAGTCGATAATATTTTTAAGGCGAAGTTCAGTTCTGTTCAAAATAATTTTTGAGGAAAGGATTTGGAATAAAGTTACAAGGCTTAAGATCAGCGCCCGTTAGATTAACGCATTATTAGTCAATACTCTTTCCACCCCATCCCCATTAGCTTTGATGAAAGTGTTACATTGCGTTAGTCCCGCAGGGGTTTGGGTGGGTTAAATATTTTGTAATTCCCTTCTGTCCTTGATAAATTGTAATTACATTGAGTTAGACAGATTTGTAATCGTTAAAGAACTCTACCCCCAAACCCCCTTCTCTTGCGAAGAGAAGGGGGCTTTTAAATATGGCAACGCTTTTTCTCCTCTTTTCAAGAGGAGGCGGAGTGAAGTTGATGGAAAGTCTTAAGGAATAAGTCTTAAGTCGTAAGTAATTTGCGTTCGTGAAATAATTTTTCTCCGCGCGAATCCTTTGCGGGTTTTGCAAAATCTCTTCGTACTTTGCGTGGGAATGTTTTCCCTAATCCAGGCGAAGAGTGTAAAAGAAGGGTTTGAAGTAAATCAGTTAAAATCCTTGAAATCAACAACCTTTCAATGAATACAATTTCAATCAAGGAGCCTTCCCACCCCATCCCTTTAACATTGGTGAAAGTATTGGATTACGTAAGCCCCTTAGGAGTTTGGGTTGGGTGATTGCTCTAAAAGTTATTTTTGAGAAAGCGCTTCTTTGCCAAATGCATTGTAATTCAATTTATCTTGGACAGATGTGTAGAAGTTAAAAAGTTAATTGATTAAAATTTTTTGAGTCCGCTTAATTAGGTTCGTTAAAGATTATTTTGGACTAATGCAGCCGAAAACTTATTTTTGTTTTTTTGATTTCTAAGATGGAGAGGAAATGAAAATAGCGCTGGTTCAACAAAAAGCTTCGGCGGATGTTGAAAAGAACATTCGCGAAGGATTAAACGCCGTGGAAAACGCCGCGCGTCGGGGGGCTAATATTGTTTGCTTTCCCGAGTTAGCCTTCACACCTTTTTACCCGGCAAAACCTGCTGACGAAAATTATTTGAATTTAGCCGAAGAAATTCCCGGCAGAACTACCGAGGCATTTACTAAATTGGCAAAGGAATTAAATGTAGTAATTATTTTAAATTTGTTCGAACGCGTTGGCGACAAAGCTTTTGATTCTTCGCCTGTGATTAACTCGGACGGAAATATTTTAGGAATAACGCGCATGCTTCACATCACGGATTACGAATGCTTTTACGAAAAGAGTTACTACTCGCCGGGAGACACGGGAGTTAAAATTTACGAAACAAACTTTGGAAAGGTGGGCGTGGCAATTTGCTACGACAGGCATTACCCCGAGTACATGCGGGCTTTGGCGCTTGCCGGAGCGGAAATTGTTTTTATTCCGCAGGCGGGCGCAATTGGCGAATGGCCCCAAGGTGTTTACGAGGCGGAAGTTCAAACGGCGGCTTTTCAGAATGGCTACTTTGCCGCTTTGTGCAACAGGGTGGGTAAAGAGGACTGCCTTGAATTTGCCGGCGGCTCGTTTGTGTGTAATCCCAATGGA
>JALWSN010000513.1 GCA_027080245.1 Ignavibacteriales bacterium
ATATTCCCGAAGCAAAGAGAATTCAAATAGAAGCTTTCGGCGCGGAAACTGAAATTGTTCCCGGCGATTACGATTTGGCGTTCGACGCTTGCTTAGAGAAATCAGCAAAATACAATTGGTACAATAGAAACACCGCTTACAATCCCTTAACAATCGAAGGTAAAAAGTGGGCGGCTTACGATATTTTCTTAGCCCTGCACGGCAAAATGCCAGACAATATTTTCATCCCCGTGGGCGATGGAGTAATTATTTCCGGAATATTTAAAGGTTTGCTTGAAATAAAAAAACTTAAATTCATTAAACGGTTGCCTCGATTAATTGCAGTCCAAGCAAAAGGAAGCAACGCTCTTGAACGGTTCGTTAAAACAGGCAAATTCAAATTTCAAAAAGCCGTTACAGTCGCCGACAGCATTTCCGCCGGTGCACCGCGAAACTTGTATTTTGCCGCGAAGGCTGTCAAGGAATCCTCCGGAACTGTAATTTCACTTACAGACAAACAAATTTTAAGCGCTCAAAAAGAATTGTCCAATAAATTCGGTATTCTCAGTGAACCTTCATCCGCAGCCGCCTTTGGCGCTTACAAAAAAGCCTTACGCAAATTTCAATTTGTTGAAAAAGGCGACAACTTAATTTTAATTACCGGCAGCGGGCTTAAAGACGTTCAATCAATCAAGAAATGGCTGCGGGAAAAATAGCTTTGGAAGAGAACATTAAATTAACCGGAATAATTTTAGCCGCCGGTTTTTCTAAAAGAGCCAAAGCATTTAAACCGTTGTTAAAGTACAACGGTAAATCTTTTCTTCAAAACATTGCCGAAAAGCTTTTGCCTTTTTGCAACGAAATCATTGTGGTTACCGGCTTCAACAGAGAAAAAATCCGGCAAGAATTAAACAAGCAAAATCTCGGCGCAAAAATTAAGGAGGTTTACAACAGGAATTTTTCCAAAGGAATGTTTTCGTCCTTAAAGGCTGCGCTAAATGCAGCAGGTCGTTTCGAGTGGGCTCTTTACCATTTTGTTGACCAACCATTTTTATCAATGGAATTCTACGCCTCGTTCATTAATGAAATTGATTCAAATTACAACTGGATTCAGCCTGAATACAATTCCATTAAGGGGCATCCAATATTGTTCGACAAGAAAACGGCTAATTTAATTCTAAACGCAAAGGACAGCGTCAACTTAAGAGAATTGACCAACGTTAGCGAAATCAAAAAGAAATATTGGAATAGCAATTTTAAGGAAACTATTAAGGATGTTAATTTCCCCGAAGATTTGGATTTTTAAAAATCAAATCATCTACTACACAAGTGTAGTACTACATTCTTAAAGCAATTAGATATTTTCTTGCAATTTTAATACCTTAATGTTTGGGATTATGATTATTATTTTGTAATTTCATTCAATATTTAGGTCCAATTATTTGAGGAATGTAAAATGTCCGAATCAATTAAAGTAAGCGTTAAACTTCCCGTAAAGCCCCGCGAAGTCTACGAAGCCTGGCTGGATAGCGACAAACACAGCGCGTTCGCCGGCAAAGAAGTAAAAATAGAAAGAAAAGTAGGCAGTGCCTTTTCCATCGACGGCGGAGAAATAACGGGAGAAAATTTAAAGCTTTACAGATTTAACAAAATAGTTCAAAGCTGGCGCTCGGTTGATTTCCCGGAAGACGCCGAAGATTCAATTGTTACAATTTTATTAGATGAAATTCCCGAAGGCACAAAGCTTACCGTTCAGCACGAGAAACTGCCGGACGGCGATTCGGCAAAGTACCGTAAGGGCTGGCGCGATTATTTTAAGCCAATGAAAGAATATTTCTCTCAGGAATGACCAACGACTCGGAAGAATTCAAGAGTTTTAAAAAGTCAATTTTAACGCCCCTGCTTTTTGTAATATTAATATTAAATATTCAAATTATTCAATGGGCGTTTTCCTTTTCCCTTGTTTTCCTCGGACTGCTGCCCCGCACGTTAACAGGACTCAAGGGAATACTTTTTGCGCCTTTAATTCACGCAAGTTTTTACCACGTTATTTCCAACTCTATTCCCCTTTTTGTGCTTGGTTCTGCGGTGAAATATTTTTACCCGGAATCTTCTTCAAAAGTGTTTGTAATCATCTACTTTGTTCCAAACATTTTCGTCTGGCTATTTGCGCGAGAAGCTTACCATATAGGTTCAAGCGGAATTGTTTACGGACTTGGAGCGTTCTTGTTTTTTAGTGGAATTGTAAGGCGGGACAAAACTTCGATTGCGGTCGCTTTAATTGTGGTCTTTCTTTACGGCGGTTTGGTCTGGGGAATTTTTCCAATTAAAAGGGATATCTCTTTCGAATCCCATTTCTTCGGAATGCTCGTTGGAGCTTTGTTAGCTTTTGTTTTTAAAAACCGCGACAGGGAAATAATTCCGGAAGAAGAAAAAGATTGGGATAAAAACGAGTTAAAAATTAGCTACTTCGACGACGAGAGCGACGGCGGTTATTTTTAAGAGGGAAACAAACTCCCCCTCGCGAAAACAAGGGGGATTAATTTATTTAATATTCAATTCCCTTTTTATAATTTGTTCGTACGTACTCTTAGGCCTAAGCCCCACAAAGCTTGCAATAATTTGTCCCTTCTTGTTAATTACAAATGTAGTAGGTATCGACTCGATTCCTCCGAAATTACGAATCACTTGAATATTGCCGTAAGCTACGGGGTAATTAATTCCAATTTGTTTTATGAACGGAATCACCCGATATTTAGTGTTACGCGTAAACTCGTCCACGGAAATACCAATAATTTCAAGCCCTTTGTCGCCATACTCTTTTTTAAGACTAATTAAATCGGGTATCCCGCGGCGGCATGGCGGACACCACGTAGCCCAGAAATCGAGTATTACAACTTTTCCTCTGTAATCCGAAAGTTTTATTTCTTTGCCATCTGCGGTTGGTAAAGTAAAATCAGGCGCCATAGGATGCGACACGTCCGAAACCTGCGTGTAATCGGGAGGTAAAGGACCTTCTTTAGGTTCTTTACGGGAATTATTAATAATGAAAAACGCCGCTACAATTACGATGAATAACCCTGTGTAAAGGCGGCTTCTTTGCTTTTTGGTTAAGCCTTTTTTTTCGGGCGCCTGGTTTTTATG
>JALWSN010000514.1:0-2553 GCA_027080245.1 Ignavibacteriales bacterium
GAGAGGTTGCAGGACGCATTTTATTGCGTCCTTTTTTATTTTACAGTATGCCTTTAAAAATTTTTCTCAAATATTTACTCTTAGCTCTGGTGCTTTACTCTTGCGCGTCGGTTCCCAAATTTACTTCTAAAAAGAACGTTAGAGAAAAGAATGAGAAGAACTTAGCCGTAAGCAAATTAGATTCCGTTTCTTTTACGTCGCTTGGTGATCCGTCCAAGACCGCTTCGAAAGTTCTTTACACTGAAATTGGTGTGGCATCCTATTACGCGGACAAGTTCAACGGCAAACGAACCGCGAGCGGCGAGATTTACAACATGTACGGCTTGAGCGCGGCTCACCCCACTTTCCCACTTGGAACAATCGCCCGGATTACAAATTTGAAAAACGGTAGAAGCGTAATTGTTAAAATAAACGACAGGATGCCTAAACGCCCGGACAGGGTAATCGATTTGTCGCTGGGGGCGGCTAAGCTGTTGGGCATGGTGCGCGACGGAATTACAAAAGTGAAAATTGAAGTTTTGAAGTGGGGGGACAACGTTTACAGGAAGGAGTAAGGTGGAGGTTAAGGATGAGGTTGAGGTTGAGGATGAGGTTAAGGTTAAGAAGGATTAAGAGCGTGAGGTTTAATGTTAAATTAAGGTTGGAAAATATTAGCGGGGAATTAGATTGAGAATTTTTTCTTCTATTTGTTGAAATATTTCATTAGGGAGTTTTTTAAATCCGAAGGAAGACTGATTTTTTTGAACTTTTCCTTGTCCACAGAGACGTGAACCGTTCGCGCTTGGGCTTTTAATATTCCCTCGCAGAAAAATTGGTAAGTAAGCTCAAAAGAAGATTCGCCCAATTTGCTTACAAATAATTTTACGTTCGTAACATCGCCCGCTTTGAGAGGTGCTTTGTAATCGGCTTCGGAATGAACAATGGGCAAGAGGACTTGGTCGTCAAAAAAATTCCTGCGCGGAGAAATTTTTTCCAAAAATAATTCGTAAGCGTGATGCGCCAATCTAAACAAATTGCCGAAGAACAAAATTCCGGCCGCGTCCGTGTCGAAAAAATTTATTCTTAATTTCGTTTCAAACATATTCTAAAATGTAGTTGAAATTCCGAATCTGTGCAAAGCGCCAATTTCGCCCATTGAGGAAATTGCGTAATCGATTTTGTACCTAAGTATTTTAATTCCAACCCCAAGGCTCATTCCGGCTAAGCCCGGGCTGGAGCCAATTACTTCGTCCTTGCGCTTTTGATTGTCGAACCCAAAACGAAGCCGCAAGGATTTGCCCATGCGGAATTCCCCGCCAAAGGCAAAAGTTTTGAAGACGTTGGTAACTTTACCTTTAACATTGTTTAAGCCGCTTAACGAAGCAAAGAAAGTAAAGGGCAAATGTTTTAACGTTTTTGAAATCCCGAATTTGAAATCCAAAGGCAGCTTTTCCTTTAAGCCGCCAAAGGTTGAAAGTTGCGTTCCGGCGTTTAAAATCGAAAATCCGAACGACCATTTAGTCTCGGGGAAAAAGTAAAGCAATCCGAAATCCGCCGCTAAGCCGGAGGCTTTCCTGTCGTCAATTCCCGAGAAAATAAATTTAACGCTTGCGCCGTAGTAAAAATTTTTGTCCAATTGATTTGAATAACCAATTGTTAATGCGAAGTCGTAAGCGCCGAAGGAGCCGAGCGCGTTGCCGAATTTGTCCGCGCGCGTAAAACTACCGTAGTTTACGTATTGCACGGCGGAGGAAATTCTTCCGATGTTTTTGAAATTTCTTGAAAACGCCAAACTCGCGGCGTTAATGCCGGCGAGGTGTTTCAGAAAAGAAAAAGAAAGGGGACTGCCGTTTAACAAATTCAAGCCGGCCGGATTGTAAAAAATAACGTTAGGGTCGTCGTAGTTGGAAACAAACGTTCCCGCAAGAGCCGCAGCGCGGGGACTGATACGAAGTTGGAGAAAATCGAACGACGTTTGCGCGCTTAGGTTTAGCGACCCCGCAAAAAATACGACAATTAAAAATACTCGCTTCACTATTCCTCAATTTTAGTTTAACTAAATTAGGCTAATTAGAATAAAATTAAAATATGATTTTAATGATTTAATCACACAAAGGCAAGGCAATTACAACTGATTTCTGCTCCGGCAAATTTTAATTGATTTTAAATTGAATATTTGAAAAAATTAATTCAATAATATTTTGAATAATCCGGACATTAAAAAAGTCTTTGAAATCAAGGGTTTGGGAGAAGCCGGGTTAGCAAAGCTCAATAATGCCAAGGATTGCAGAGCAAATTAGAAATCAGAAATTAAATTTTAGTTCCAGCGGAATTTTCATTAACAATGGTTAATTTTAAAAAGCAATTTTGTTAAAATTAAATTATTAAGGAAGCAATTTAAGATGTTTAAAAAAGAACCCACGCCGAAGGAGCTTCGAGAGCAAGGCTACAAAATAGTTGATTTTATTGGGGAATATTTCGGTTCAATTGAAGAGATGCCCGTCTTGCCTGAAGTTCGTCCCGGTGAAATTAAATCCCGCCTGCTCGAAGCGCCGCCGGAGGCAGGGGAAGATT
>JALWSN010000514.1:2563-3121 GCA_027080245.1 Ignavibacteriales bacterium
CCGGGATTAACTCACTGGAATCATCCTCATTTTCACGCTTATTTTAATTCCACTTCCAGCGCGGCTGGAATGTTTGCCGAATTTTTAAGCGCTGCTTTTAACGCAAACGGGATGCTGTGGAAAACCTCCCCCGCGCTTACGGAATTAGAAGAGGTGACGCTAAAATGGTTTAGGGATTTGCTTGGATTGCCGGAAGATTTTTGGGGAATAATTTACGACACGGCTTCCGTAAGCTCGATGCACGCAATTGCCGCCGCAAGGGAAAAGCTTGAATTGGATATCAGAACAAAAGGAATGAGCGGCAGGAAAGATTTGCCCCGCTTAATTTTGTACGAATCGGAGCAGGCGCATTCTTCAATAGACAAGGGAGCAATTACGCTTGGACTGGGCTCGGAAAACGTTAGGAAAATTCCGGTTGACGATGAATTCCGAATGATTCCCGCCGCGTTAAAAGAAGCGATTGAAAAGGACAAGCGGGAAGGCAATTTGCCTTTTTGCGTTGTGGCCACCGTTGGAACTACTTCCACTACAAGCGTTGACCCGCTTCCAGCAATAGGC
>JALWSN010000515.1 GCA_027080245.1 Ignavibacteriales bacterium
ATATCATCCAGAGCGGTGGATATTGGGACAGGCATACAGAATATGATTTGCTTGCCAAAAAAAGTAACAATAGATACATTTTAGGTGAATGCAAATGGACCAATCAAAAAATATGCAAAAACGAACTTAGAAAACTTAAAAATAAAGCAAAATATCTTCAGTTTGATGTAGAACAATATGCCCTTTTTTCAAAAAACGGATTTAGCAAATCTTTGAAAAATGAAAACGGTATTCTTCTTTTTGAACTGAAGGATTTTGAATACCTCAGGAGAGACACCAATGTTTGATAAAGAGATGCTGGAAAAACTTGACAGTAAAGAAAAAGAGACTCTCAAAGAGACTCTCAAGGGACTTATCGAGCAAACTTATGCGGTTGAAAACGAATACAAAGAGTTAAAAAACTCATATGACAATCTTCAAAACTTCATAAAACAGGTTGTCGAGGTTTTACCAAATGCCATATGGGTACTTGAAGACAATAATGAACTGTTTTTGGAAAACTCTGAAGCAAAAAAACTAAAAGGTTTGATAGATGAGATAACTTTTCAAACAAAAAGCAGTGAAATAGAGTATAAAAATTCACACTATCTGATAAAAACAAGCAGCGCCTATGGAAAAAAGATAATAAGTGCAACTGACATAACACAGGAAAAAAGAAGTGAAAGACTTGCTTCCATGGGGCAGATAGCAGCTCATCTCTCACATGAGATAAGAAACCCCATAGGCTCTGTCTCGCTTATCACTTCAACCCTTTTAAAAAGAGTCACTCCAAAAAACAGACCTTTGGTAGAAGAGATAAAAAAAGCTATATGGAGAGTTGAGAGGATTATCAAGGCAACACTTCTTTTTACAAAAGGAGTCCAAATACACAAAACAAAGGTAAATGCCGCCACATATGAAGATGAATTAAAAAGCGCTATCTCTTACTATGCTTTTTCAAAGGAGATAGATTTTATTTTCGATTTGGAAAATAGTGAGATAGAGGTAGATTTTGACCTTTTTTCCATAGTGCTTCAAAACTTTATCTTCAATGCCATAGATGCTATAGAAGAGGATGAGAGCGAGAGTGGAGAAGTTAAAATTATTTTCAAAGAGAACTGTTTCAAGATAGTTGACTCAGCCCCGCCCATAAATGATACTTCCATACTGTATGAGCCCTTTAAGACAACAAAAACAAAAGGTCACGGCTTGGGTCTTGCACTCTCTTTAGAGATATTAAATGCCCATGAAGTAAGGATAGAACTACTGAATAACGAAAAGGGGTTTAAAATCATACTATAAGATCTATGCCACTGCTTCAAGTGATTCAAATTTTGAGAGTTCTTTTATGATTTCATCATTTACCCTCTCTTGGATGTCTATAACCACATCTTCTCTTTTTGAACTTATGACAAGCTTCAACTCTCTGTTTCCCTGATGACTTTTGACAAGTGAGTAGAGCTTTTCTAAAATATCAAATTCATGCGAGAGGTTTATCTTGATAAATATAGGCTCTTTGGGGGTTTCCACTATTTTTGTCTGTATATTTTCTTTTTTTGACTTATCGAGGTCCATTATCTTTAGGGTTTTTATCCTGGTAAACTGGTCATCTTTGTTGACTTGAACCTTAAAAGCCAACGGTTTTTCAAGATCCATCTTTTCAAGTTCGTAAAGCATTTTTTCAAAAACGGTAAGTTCGATATTACCGTGAAAATCCATGATGTTTATGATACCGAACTTGTTTCCTTTTTTGCTTATCTTTGTGGTTATATCTTCAACCTTTCCTATAAAAAGAGCTTTGCTTCCATCAGCTATGGAGTCCACTTCGCTCGAGAGCGTGTGAGGTATCTTTCCTATCTCTTCTCGGTAGCTGTCAAGCGGATGACCCGATACATAAAAACCCATAGTCTCCTTTTCAAGGTCTAGTATATCTTTTAGCTCAAATTCCTCCATATCGGTTATCTCCACTCTGGCTGTCACCATTTCTGCACTGTCGCCAAAAAGAGAATTTTCAGCCATTTTTTTGGCTCTTGCACACTCTGCCCCCGCACTTACGATATGTTCTATGTGATCAAGCAGTGCGCGTCTGGAATATCCAAAGCCATCAAAACTGCCTGATTTTATAAGGGATTCTAAAACTTTTTTATTTACTTTTTGAGTATCCACTCTTGATAGAAAATCACCCAAACTTTCAAACTGCTTTTCATTTCTGGCTTCTATGATACTCTCTATCGCTTTACCACCTACGCCTTTTATGGCACCGAGTCCAAAAAGTATCGCTTTTTCACCATCGTCACTGATAGCGGAAAATTCAATATAGCTTCTTTTTACATCCGGTGGTAAAAGTTTGATACCGAGTCTTTTTACTTCATCGACATATTTTACTATCTTATCCGTATTGTCCTGCTCGCTTGTCAAAAGTGCCGCCATAAACTCTTGAGGATAGTAAGCTTTTAGATAACTTGTTTGAAATGTTATCATAGCGTAAGCAGCTGAATGAGACTTATTAAAACCATATCCGGCAAATTTTACGATAAGATCAAACAGTTCTTCGGCTTTTTTTCTATCAAATCCTTTCTTTTCGGCCCCGTCAGCAAACTCACCCTTTAGCCTGTCCATCTCAGACTTTATCTTTTTACCCATTGCCCGTCTTACAACATCGGCTCCACCTAAAGTAAAGCCGCCTATGGTTTGAACTATCTGCATAACCTGCTCTTGGTAAACTATAACACCGTAAGTAGGCTTTAGTATCGGCTCAAGTTCCGGAAACATATATGTTATCTCCGCTCGTCCATGCTTTCTCTCTATAAAGTCATCAAGCATTCCACTTTCCATAGGACCCGGTCTGTACAGAGCCAAAACCGCAATAATATCTTCAAAATTAGTAGGCTTTAGTCTTTCATTTAACTGTTGCATTCCGCTTGATTCTATCTGAAACAAGCCCAAAGTATTACCGCTTTGAATAAGCTCATAAATCTTTGGGTCATTTACATCTATGGTTGAAAAATCTATCTCCTTATCATATCTTTTTTTGATGAGTTTGAGCGCATTGTCAATAACAGTTAAAGTTTTAAGTCCCAAAAAGTCAAACTTTATCAAGTCCACATCTTCAAGGTACTTTAGTGAGTACTGGGTAATTA
>JALWSN010000516.1 GCA_027080245.1 Ignavibacteriales bacterium
AATAAAAAAAAGAAGATTAGATTTTGGGAACAGGGACAAATTTTGGCTCCGGAAACTCGAACAAGCTCGCCGGTAAGAATATTAAGGAATAAAGAATCTCTTCAACACGTTAACATTGAAGGCTTGTTCCCGGCGGGCGAAGGCTCGGGTTACGCAGGCGGAATTGTTTCTTCGGCAATTGACGGCGTAAAGTGCGCCGAAGCCGCCGCGGGATTTCTAAGAATTTGAGTTTACTCGAGATTGCCGAACAAAATTATTTTATTAATTATCCATCCGAATTGTTTTAAATCTTTACCTGTAAGTTTGCTTAAATGTTTTTGTATTACTTCTTTTTTTGCATGATGAATTTTCTCAAGTTTTTGTCGTCCGCGCGCTGTTAATTCCAGGCGAAAAACCCTTTTGTCGCTTTTCGACTGAACTTTTTTTACCAACCCCTTTTCCAGCAAAATATTAATTCCCGTAGTAACCGTTGGTTTTCTGAGTTTTAAGGCGTCCGCTAATTTTTTAGGCGTGCTATTATTATCAGCGTTAATTAACTCGAGATATTCAGCTTGTTTTTCGCTTATTCCAAGACGGTTTATTTCCGCCGAAAAATCGGCTATTATTGCTTCAACTAAAGTTCTAAGGTTATTTAATAGGTTTTCGTACATTGCGTTGAAAAATTAGTTAGACAAAACTAACTAAATTTTAATTAAAAATAAACAATGGGGAAAAGGCGGGGCAACACCCCGCACTTTAAGAAACGTTTTAACTTTAATGATTGTAAATGTGAACGTCGCGCTGTGGAAAAGGAATGGGAATTCCGTTGGCGTCCATTGCTTCCTTTATTTTTTCAATTGTGTTGTAATAGACGTTCCAATAATCCTGAGTTTTACACCAAGGGCGAACGACGAGGTTAACCGAGCTGTCTGCTAATTCGGAAACCGCAACCAGCGGCGCCGGTTCTTTTAAAATTTGAGGGTCGGCATCTAACAATTTTAAAATTATTTCTTTTGCCTTTTTAATATCCGCTCCGTAATCGATGCCAACGGTCAAATCTACTCTTAATTTCCCTTCTGTGGAAAAGTTCGTAATACTCCCGTTCGAAAGAGCGCCGTTGGGAATGATTATTTTTTTGTTGTTGGGCGTAGTAAGAATTGTGTTAAATATTTGAACTTCCTTAACGACGCCAAGGTGCCCCTGAGCTTCGATGAGGTCTCCAACGGCGAATGGTTTGAAGATTAAAATTAGTACCCCGCCAGCAAAGTTTGCCAGGCTGCCTTGCAACGCCAAACCGACGGCTAAGCCGGCTGCGCCGATTATTGTAATAAAAGAAGCGGTGGAAATTCCAATCATCGATGCCACGCTTATTAATAGCAAAGCTTTTAGCAGCCACGAAGAAAGATTTCCAAAAAATGGTATTAGGGTTTCGTCTGTTTTGGCTTTTTTGAGTCCTTCTTTTAGAACCTTTTCAAAAAGATTAATTAACTTAATTCCAATTACCAGAACTAAAAGCGCCAGCAAAAGTTTAGGCGTGTATTGTATTAATAGTTCTACGGCTTTTGTTGTGTAAGTGTTTATTTGCTCCATTTTTACCTTTTTGTTTGAGATTAGATTTAATTTATTATTTGAATTAAAATTTAATCAATTTTGAATTTAATTGTTTCCTTCGGCAAAAATAATTTGATTTTTTTACATCGATGTTACATCCTTCCAAATCAAATTGAATCGTGATGCATTCCGGACAGAAGCGCTTTCTCAAATATTTTACCGGCAATCATCCACCCCAACCCAAGCCTTTCCCCTCCGAGAGTGGAAGAGCTTACGCAATGGAATAAATTTGCAAATATTAATGGGAGGGAGTAGTAAGAACTTTGAACTTTTTACGTGCAAAAGAGTAAATATCACAACGCAAAGTCCGCAGAGATTTTACAGCGCCTGCAAAAGTTTCACCCGTATCAAAATTCAGTTACTGACCGCAAATCATTTACTACTTAAGACTTATTCCTTAAGACTTTCCACCAACTCCACCCCAGCCCTCCTCTTGGAAAGAGGAGGGTGAACTTCAGGGGTGAGCGGAAATTTAAAAGCCCCCTTCTCTTCCCAAGAGAAGGGGGGTTGGGGGGTAAAGTTCTTCGAAAGGCAAAACACATCTTTTCAAATCAAATTGAATTGCAATGAATTTTGGACAAAAGTTCAATCCCAATATTTACCCCTCCCAAACCAACCACTAACGGGGCTTACGTAATTCAATGTCTTCACAAGTGTTAATAAGGAAGGGACGGTAAAGACCTTTGCGTTACTTACGGGCAAAAGAGTAAATATCACAACGCAAAGTCCGCAGAGATTTTACAGCGCCTGCAAAGGTTTCACCCGTATCAAAATTCAGTTACTGACCGCAAATCATTTACTACTTAAGACTTATTCCTTAAGACTTTCTAGTGCTCTCTTAATTTTTAAAATAATTTTTCGCAAATAATATATTGCTCAATGTTGTAAATTTTAAATTCAGTAATCTATTTGTTAACTTTAAATTACAAGAATTAATCGGTTATTCTGGAGTCAAAGTTCAAGGTTTAAGGAAGTGAAGTTTTTAAAATTATTTTTTTTGACGTGCTCCGTATTATCATTACGTTTGAATGCCCAAACTGAATTCCAGTTCTACTTACTAAACTCTTACGTAACCGAAGAAGCGCCCCAAAAACTTTCTGTTTCTTTCTTAACAACCCAACCTGCTAAAACTGAAATTATTATTTTTAATTCCGGCAGGTTTCAGGTTTCAGGTAACTTTAAGACTAACCATTCATTCCAAATTGATTTAAAAAAACTAAAAAAAATAAAAAAGAATATTTCTTACATATTAAAAGCTGAAAATCGTTCCGGTCAAGTTTTTTATTCGGATACTTTCTTTGTTGAATTAACGGTCGATCAATTAAAAGAAATTGTAAGGAGCAAAAGCATTTTGCCAGTGATTTATTTGGGCGTTCTCACTTTTTTTACGCCGATGCCCGGAATAATTAACGGAAGCGGCGCAAACAATGTTGTTACGTTAAATAAAGAATTGCCGGTTCTTAATTTTGGAACTGACGGAAGGAAATACCCTTACGCTTTTATTAGCGTTGAATACTCTTACG
>JALWSN010000517.1 GCA_027080245.1 Ignavibacteriales bacterium
GTTTTTCCGTTTAAAGCTTTTGGCAAGTTGGATTCGGCGAGAAAATTTTTTAAGTAAAATTTTACCATTTTTGTAAAATTTTCTTATTTTAGTAATTCACATTAGGAATTAGATTATTTAATGATAGATACAATTTTTAACATAGAGCTTATTCTATTGGTTTAGTTTTCCACAAACTAAAGCCCGACACTATTGCGTCGGGCTTTTTTATTTACGAATAAAGAAAGGTGAGAAATATGAACATTACGTATGAAATCAAAGATGAAAAAAGGAAAGTAGAGCTGCCGGAAAATTTAGTGTTTGGAAGAATTTTCACGCCGCATATTTTCGAAATGGATTACGACGAGGCGCTTGGCGGCTGGCACAGTCCTCGCATCAAGGAATTTGAGAATCTGTCTCTTTCTCCGGCGGCAATGGTTCTGCATTACGGGCAGGCAATTTTCGAAGGGCTGAAAGCGTACAAACAAGAAGACGGGAAAGTTGTAATTTTCAGACCGAGAAAGAATCTTGAAAGAATGAACAATTCAGCAACGCGCCTTTGCATGCCGAATATCGACGAGGATTTTGTGCTTAACGCAATGAAAGAATTGGTAAAATTAGACAAAGATTGGATTCCCACAAAGCAAGGACACGCCCTTTACATTCGTCCTTTGATGATTGCCACTGATCCTGTGCTAGGCGTTCGTCCGGCGGACAATTACAAATTCTTGATTATGCTTAGCCCTGTAGGTCCTTACTACCCCGAAGGATTTAAGCCCGTTCCGATAATGGCTACGGATAAATACGTTCGCTCCGTGCGAAAAGGCGTTGGGGATTGCAAGGTAGCCGGCAACTATGCAGGCAGTTTAGCCGCCCAAAAGGAAGCCATTGCCGAAGGCTACACTCAGGTGCTCTGGCTGGATGCAATCGAGCAGAAGTACATTGAGGAAGTAGGGACGATGAACATCTTTGTTAGATTCAAAGATGAAGTTGCCACTCCGCCTTTACAAGGTTCAATCCTTCCGGGAATTACAAGGCTTTCGGTAATTCAAATTCTTAAAGACTGGGGTTACAATATTAAGGAAAGATTAATACCAATTCAGGAAGTAATCGACCGTTACAACGACGGTAGTTTGCTGGAAGTGTTCGGCGCGGGAACGGCGGCGGTTATTTCGTCGGTTAGCAAACTTAAATACCACGACACTGTTCTGAAATTAACCGAGGAAGAGCCCGGAGAATTAGGAGCTAAATTGTTCAAGGAAATTACGGACATTCAGTACGGAAGAATTTCCGACAGATACAACTGGCTGGAAACCGTTGATTAAAAAAATAATTAAGCAAAGGAAATCGCAGAAGAAGTTCTGCGATTTTTTTTTGCCCGCCCCTTGCGTAGTGTTCATTTAATCACTATTTTTGTAGTAAACATTTGGACACTATCATGAAAAAAGAGTTAACAAACAGACAGAAAGAAATTCTGAATTTCATTCTTCAATTCATTGAAGAAAACGGCTACCCGCCCACTTACAGGGAGATTGCAAATCGGTTTGAAATGGCAAGCACTTTCGGCGTTAAGCGCCACATCGACGCATTGGCAAAAAAAGGCTACCTAAGCGTTGGAAGCAATCTTAGCCGCTCGATTAAACCGTTGGCAAAGGCAAAGGATTCAAATTTGTCCGAGCCCAATTTAATTTCAGTTCCAATTGTCGGTCGGGTTGCGGCCGGCTATCCCGTCCTTTCGGAAGAAAACATCGAAGGATTTTTAAACATCGACGGGAGTCTTTTTAATTCCAATTACTCTCTTTTTGCGCTTAAAGTTCGGGGCGACAGCATGATCGAGGCAGGGATTCTCGACGGTGATATTGTGCTTGTCAATCAGCAAAAAACTGCTAACAACGGTGAGATTGTAGTAGCGTTGGTAGACGGAGAAGCCACCCTGAAAAGATTTCAGAGAACTAAGAACGAAATTTTGTTGATTCCGGAAAACAGAAATTATTCAATAATAAGGGTAAACTTTCAGAAAGACTTTTCGATAATAGGTAAGGTAGTAAGTCTTTTTAGAAACTTTAACTGAGGTTGCGATGAAAACGGATATTTTTTTCGAGGCAATGATTAAGAGAAAAAAATTACAGTTCCTTTACGGACTGGATCAGGTTACGTTAGACCCTTATTACATCGGGGCGGACAGAAACGGCAAAAAGGTGATTTACGGTAGGGTTAACAATTCGCCGGTAATTCGAAAGTTTGAATACGAAAAGATCGCCAATATCAGGATTTTGCCCAATTCCCGGTTTACGCCAATCATTCCAATTTATTATTCGATGAATTAAAATGGGAACTTACAAACCAAAAGAATCGGTCGACGAACTAATCAGGTATTTTTGGAAATACGGTTACCTGACAATTAAAAGGAAATACAGCCACTATCTGCCTTCTCCAAAGCCTATTGAGGGAGTGGAAGTTGACGCAATTGGAAGGTACAAGAAAAAATACGTAATAGGAATTAATCTTAAAGAAGAAGATTTGAACAAGCGGGAAATTTTTGAAAAGATTAAATTGCTGGCTAAAAGAAAGCCCCGTTACAAAGACGTAAAAGTTACTATTTTTCTTGGTGTTCCTCGTCATTTAGTAAGCCGCGTAAAGGTTATTGTTTCCAGGTTCGAAGAACAAATCCAGCGGAAAATAAACATTGTTGCGATTTCGCCAGACTCACAAAATGAATACGTGGACGAGATTCCCTTTTACAATTAGAAACGGCGAGTGCAAATTCTTCTAAAGAATTTTTGAATGAAAAGATTCGGACCGTTAACAAAAGCAGTGGTTTTTACGCGGTAGTTTAACTTGCCTTTAAAACAATCCTTAAGATTTTTTTTCTGCGTCTTTTGCTCTCCAAAATGTATTGTGATTCAATTTATTTTGAGCGGATGTGTTTGAAAGTCTTAAGGAATAAGTCTTAAGTGGTAAGTAATTGGCGTTTGGAAAATGATTTTGTTCTGTGGAAAACTTTTGGGCGGTACCGTCTTTCCTTTCCACTAAGAGAGTTCAAATGAATGCGGCAAAGAGTGTAGAGTAAGTTTAGTTTGGGAGATGCTACTAATGAAAAAATTAATTGAATAATAGACTGAATGACG
>JALWSN010000518.1 GCA_027080245.1 Ignavibacteriales bacterium
ACAGTAACCTTTCTCTTCGTTCTTCTTTTAATTTCAACATTCCGTTCGAACGTTTGATTTTTTCCATTAAGTAATTTTGGTAATTTTTAAATTTCGTCAATTCATCTGTTTTCATATTTTTCTTAAAATTTTTTTCGTTAATCGAAAGAACTTCGTTTTCAAGCTCTTTAATCAGTTCCTTTTGATTTTCAATTTCAATGTTAATTTCTCTCAATTCCCTTTCTTTTTCGGCAATTAAAAGATTTTTTACCGTTAAAACGGAATCGTACTTGAATTTAAATTTCATTCAATCATCCTAAAGGTTTTTCGATAATAGAGAACAATTTATTTACTGCGTTTTCGAATGTATCTGCCTCGAACATGTCCTGTTTCAAATAATTTCTTAACTCTCCTATTTTAGCAAGCGCGTGGTCTATTTGGGGATTGCTCCCTTTTGTGTAAGCGCCGATATTTATTAGATCTTCCGCTTCTTTGTAAGTGGCTAAAATTTCAATGAACTCACGAACTCTTGCGCGATGATCGTCGGAAATAATGTCCGGCATTACTCTGCTAATGCTTTGCAACGGATCTATTGCCGGGTATTGCCCCATGTGGGCTAATTTGCGGGAAAGAACAATGTGTCCGTCCAGAATAGACCTCACGGCGTCGGCAATTGGTTCTGTCATGTCGTCGCCGTCAACTAATACGGTGTAAAATCCCGTAATGGAACCACTTTTATCCTTGCCCGCTCTTTCCAGCAATTTTGGCAGCAAACTAAACACCGAGGGCGTGTAGCCTTTGGTAGTAGGCGGCTCGCCAACCATCAAACCAATTTCCCTTTGTGCCATGGCAAATCTTGTTACCGAATCCATCATTAAAACAACATCCTTGCCCTGGCTTCTGAAATACTCGGCAATTGTAGTGCCGATGTAAGCACCTTTGATTCTTTGCAGGGCGGATTTGTCGCTTGTAGCTACAACTACAACCGAACGGGCAAGCCCCTCTTCACCCAAATCTTTTTCGATGAATTCGCGAACCTCTCTGCCCCGCTCGCCAATTAGGGTAATAACGTTAACGTCTGCGTTTGTGTTCCTTGCAATCATGCCCATCAGAACGCTTTTACCAACGCCCGAGCCGGCGAAAATACCAGCTCGTTGCCCTTTGCCGATGGTCAACAATCCGTCGATTGCGCGAATTCCAGTTTGAAGAGGTTCATTAATTCTTGCTCTTTTAAGCGGATTTGGCGGCTCGCGGTAAATGCTCATCAACGCCTCGCCTTCAATTTCTCCCTTGCCGTCGATTGGCCTGCCAAGTCCGTCAATTATTCTTCCGAGCAACCCCTCGCCCACGGGGATATAAAAATTCTTGCCTGAAGCTCTGATTTCCGAATTGGGCGAAATATTGTAAACGTCCGAAAGCGCCACGGAAAGAACTTTTCCTTCCCTGAACCCCACCACTTCAGCCTTGCAAATTTCATTGTTCGAGCGATCGTAAATCGTACAAATTTCCCCAAGCTCCACGCTGGGTCCGTTGGATTCAATAATCAATCCCACAACGTCCGTAACCTTGCCGTGCGTTTTAATTGTTTCGACCTTCGGCAATTGCTTTTCGGCAAATTCAGCAATATGTGGCAAAATCATCGTCATTTAATTACCTGAAAATATTGCTCGAAACTTTTTACTATTTCTTCTATCTGAGAATCTATTCTTGTGTCGACGTTTCCAAGCTGGCTTTCCAAAATACATTCGCCCGGAGCTATTCTCTCGTCAGGCTCGAAATGAATTTTGTCAAACGAGCGTACTGGTTCATCGTCGAGCTTCTTTTTAACAAGCTCCAATTCTTTAGGATTAATTCTTATTGTAATTGCCGCGCCGCCGGCAATTTTTTTCAACGCCTTTTCAATGTTTACTTCAATTATTGTCTTTTCCCGAATTTCGCGGCCGATTATTTTCTCGGCTATTTTAACCGAAAGGTAAAAAACATTTTTGCTTAAATTTTTCTCGTATTCGTCAAGCTTAATTTCCAGATTTTCAAAAAATTTTTTTATTTCCCGCGAAATGTTCCCTAATTGGGCATTAAATTGTTCAATTAATTCTTGCTCTTTTTCCGCGGCGCCTTTTTGGTAGCCGTCGTTAAAAGCTTCCTGAATCTTGTTCTTCATTATTTCTTCCTGAGAAGGAATTTTTACCTTCTCTTTCAGAAATTCATCGGAAACCTGAATGTTCAACTTGGTCTTTTTATTTAATTTCAGAACGTTAGACATAAACTTCTCCCTTGCTTCCGCGAATGTTCAGGGAAATCTCTCCGGCGTCTTCCAGAGTTTTGGCTTTCTCCACAATGCGGGACTGAGCTTTTTCTACTTCTTTCAATTTAACCATGCCCATGTACTGAAGTTCTTCTTTCAACAAGTTGGCGGCTCTTTCGCTCATGTTGCTAAATATTTTCTCTTTAAGTTTTTCGTCGGCAACTTTCATTGCAAGCAACAGGTCTTTCCTGTCGATTTCTCTCAGAATTACTTGCAAATCTTTGTCCTGAACCTTAATCAAATCGTCGAACATGAACATCATTCTTTTAACTTCAGCGGCAACTTCCTCGTCAACTTCCTCAAGCTTTTCGATTGTGGCTTTATTGTCCGAGACTGACATTCTATTCAATATTTGAGCCAGATTTTTAGGTCCACCAAGCTGCCCAACCGATTGGCTCATTGTATTGCCCGCAATTTCGTCCACAACTTTTTCAATTTGTTTCAACGTTTGCGGCGAAACCTTTCCAAGCGTAGCGATTCTGTAAGCAACTTCAATTCTTAAATTTTCGGGCAGTTCGCTAAGCGCGTTAGCAGTTTGTTCGGGGTTCAAATGGCACAAAATCAAAGCAATGGTCTGGGGGTGTTCTTTGACAAGGAAATTCACCAGCTGGGAAGAATCTACATTTTTCAGTACGTCGAAACCTTTAAGAGTGGTTAGATTCTTTACTTTTTCAATTATTTCAAGCGCCTTTTCCACACCAAAAGATTTTTCCAAAACCGCTTTGGCGTAATCCAATCCGCCTTCAAGAACATATTCGCGCGCGGTAACCATGTTGTAAAATTCTTCCAGAACCTCGTCCACTTTGTGCGACGGGGCGT
>JALWSN010000519.1 GCA_027080245.1 Ignavibacteriales bacterium
GTAACTTTTTCACGTTACCTAATTTGTTCCCATTTATTTGAAAGAGATTTGTTTTTTAAAATAACAAATAAGCCGTTTAAAGTCCAAGTTAAAAAAACTTTAAAATGCCCAATTCTCCTGTAACGGCGCGGGGATTCATAAACAACGGTTCGGCGGCTAAAATAAATTTTTCCGATTTTTCGAAGTTTCCGGAACAAATCGAAATCTTCGCCTGCGGGCAAATTTTCGTTGTAGCCGTTCAATTTATTGAAATATTCTTTTCTGATTGCCTGACATTCTCCCCTTCCCATTCCCACTTTTATCAGGTTCAAAAAATGGAAATAAAAATTGTAAAAACTCATAAAAATCTTATCGGCAAAGGAGCTTTCTTCCGGCGTAATTTGAACTTTGCAGGTAGCTCCGGCAAGCTTTTTGTTCGAATGAAATTCCGTTAAAAAGTGAAAGAATTCATTAACGTTTCTTAATTGAACGTCGGCATTTAAGAACACAAACGTCTCCCCTTTCGCAACAGCCGCGCCTTTATTTCTGCCAACAGAAATGTTTTGTTTTTCACGGGGATTGCTCTCTACAACGACGTCCGCAAAATCTTTTGCAATTTCAACCGTTCCGTCGGAGCTGCCTCCGTCGGAAACAATAATCTCAAAATTGTATTTGTTTTTTAGTTCAACGTCGGACAATTGTTTTAACAACCGAGGCAGTAATTTTTTTTCATTTAAAGTTGGTATTATTATGCTAAAGTTCAATTTTAGCCCGGTAAATAGTTAGTAAGCAAAAACAAGAAAAGCCGCATTGGGCGAAATTCTAATGCCCGGCAATGGGAAATGAATAATGTTTAAAGTATTTTTTACGAAGTTCCAGAATCTGCCGTGGAGCGGCAAAGTTTCGGCGTCGAAATCCAGCCCCACGAAAAACTTTTTTATTCCGCCGCCTCTACCGTCCAAATCGCTTACGCCGTAACCAAAGGCAAGCATTAGAAAATCCGGCCAATATTTTGAAATCGATTTTGGCAGAATATTTTTCATTCTCATTGAAATCCAAAGTTTTTGTCCTTCATAATCGTCTGAAAAATTGTGATCCTTTTTCTCTCCGTTCAAAAATTTTTTTGAAGGGAAATAACTAAATCTGAACTGAAAATTTTTAAGGTAAGGGTAGTAAAATTGCGCTACGTAATAAGAGGCGCCAATTAAATCGGCGGCGGCATCGCCTGGGCTAAATCCCCATTTAGGGCCGTAACCATCTTGAATTTCGACGTAAAGCTGGAGCGCCAGAGCGCCGGCGGCTCCAATCCAAAGCGCGGGAATAGTTGGCACGTTACCCGCTTCCATTGCCGAGGAAATCCCGTGCGCAATGAACGTTGTGCCGAAGGCATGACCAAATTTGTCAATCCACAATGCGTATTTCCAATCGTTCTTAAACTTAAAACTTGTTCTGTTGTTCCGCCACCATGTGTGAGCGTAGTAATCGTTAATTAAATAAATTGACGTCGCGGTAATCATTCCCGTAACAGCAAGCACGGGATAGTTTAATTTAACTTTGAATTTGTAAGGATGAACTGCAACGGTATCGAGCAAAGTTAATTTTAGCGGGATTTTTGACGCGCCAAGCGAATCGACCTTACTGATTTTAATAGATTGCTGCGCGCTGGCGGCGTTAAAAAACAAAAGTAAAATTAAAATTAACTTTTTTGCCATTACTCCCGCTTAATTTTTTTTCGAATTTCTCATTAAAAAAGAGCTTTAAAAAACCTTGTGCCAAGAGCTTATTTTAATTGTTAGCGCAAACTCAATCTCAACCTTATTTTTTCAGCGGCTTCATTTGCGGAAAAAGAATTACATCCCTGATGGAAGGTTGATTCGTCATGAGCATTACAATTCTGTCAATACCAATTCCCAGTCCCGCCGTCGGGGGCATTCCGTATTCCAAAGCTTGTACGTAATCCTCGTCAATTTGATTTACAGCTTCCTCGTCCCCGGCATCAGCGGCTTTTTTCTGTTCAATAAATCTTTCTTTTTGATCGATTGGGTCGTTCAGTTCGCTGAATGCGTTACAAATTTCCCTGCCAACAACGTAGCCTTCGAATCGTTCCACAAGTCCGGGTTTTTCCCTGTGTTTCTTTGCCAGAGGGGAAATTTCAATAGGGTAATCCAGCACAAAAGTAGGTTCGATCAATTCGGGCTCAACCGCTTCCGAAAACAATTCGTCAATTAACTTCCCTTTGTTTTCGTCGCCGTCTAATTCAACGCCCATTTCTTTCACTTTCTTAAAAAGCTCGTCGCGGGAAATTTCCAGCACATCCACGTCTGTTTTCTCTTTGATTTTTTCCACCATGCTAATTCTTTTCCACGGCGGTTTAAAATCGATTTTTTTCCCTTCGATTTCAAATTCCGAAGTTCCGAAAACTTTCATTGCAATGTCGTATATCATGTTCTCTACAAATTCCATCATCCAGAAATAATCTTTGTAAGCAACGTAAAGCTCCATCATTGTAAATTCAGGATTATGCGTGCGGTCCATTCCTTCATTTCTAAAATCCTTGGAGATTTCGTAAACGCCGTCGAACCCGCCTACAATCAACCGTTTCAAGTAAAGTTCGTCAGCAATTCGCAAGTAAAAATTAACGTCCAAAGCGTTGTGATGCGTAATAAACGGACGCGCGGCGGCGCCGCCGTAAAGCGGTTGTAAAATAGGCGTTTCAACTTCAATCATTCCGCGGGAATCGAGGTATTCTCGAAACGCGCTTATTATTTTTGAGCGTTTAATGAAAACATCTTTTATTTCACGGTTAACTATTAAATCGACGTAACGCTGGCGGTAGCGTAATTCTTTGTCGGCAAATTGGTCGTAAATAATTTTGTTTCCGTTTTCATCCACCACTTCTTTTGCGATTGGAATCGGGCGGATTGATTTTGCTAATAATTTAAGCGCTGTTGCGTGCACGGTAATTTCTCCGGTGCGAGTTTTGAACACAAAACCTTCCACGCCAATAATATCTCCGATGTCCATTAACTTAAAAGCTTTGTACATTTCGCCCAGGTCATCTCGCCTTAAATAAATTTGAATTCTACCTTCGAAATCCTGAATGTGCGCAAAGGAAGCTTTTCCC
>JALWSN010000520.1 GCA_027080245.1 Ignavibacteriales bacterium
ATATTAAACTTATTTCTGTGTGAGGAACGCCAAGCGATTGGACGAAATCTTTAACCGAGGGTCGCCCTTTGAAATTTTCGCGGAACCTGCGCTGCCGTTTGATGATTGGCAGGAAGTCGTTTAGCTCGCCGTAAAACCTGAGCGTTACCTTTTTTTGTGGCTGGAACATTTTGCTTGCCGGCTATTGTTAGCCGTAATGTAATAATTTTCTTTTAATTAGCAAAGGGATTTGTTGGGGTTCTTGTTAATCTTTAAAGCTGTTATTGAAGGACGGGGAGGGGTGCAAACTTTGGCGGAGCCATTGGGATGAGGGAATAAAAAAGCCCGCTAACTGCGGGCTTGTAAATGAATTAAAATTTTAAAATATTATTTGTTTTTTAATTGTTTCAGCTCATATTTTGCGCGTTTCCTAAAGCCTTTGTTTGCTTTTGATTTATCCCGCAAGCACAATTTGAAATTTTGTTTAGCTTGTTCGGTTTGTCCCATTTTTTCGTAAGCCAAGCCAAGGAAGAAATAAGGGCTTCCTTGCGGAATGGTTTTACGATGCGCAATAGCTTTCGAGGCGTACTCCAATCCGTCCTTGTATTTGCCTAATTCAATCGAGGCGTTTGCCAGTCCGAGATAAGCCGCGTCGCTGTCGTAATATTCAAGCACTTTCTTAAAGTTTTTAATAGCTTGGGAATATTCGCCTCTATTAATGTTCGCTTGTCCTTTAAGCAGAAAAGGGAAGGCTAATTTTACGTTGCAGATAGCTAAATTTTTCTCAACCGGTTTTTTAATTCTTTTGTTTTTTGTTCTTGTTAAAGTCTCCTCAAAAAACTGTTTGGCTTTTTCGTAATTTTTAAGGGCAAAGTAGCTAAAGCCAAGGTAAAAATACGTAGCGAAATAATCCGGGTTTTCTTTAAGTGCAATTTCATATTCGTTTACCGCTTCCTTATATTTGCGCATTTGTCTGTACGCCTGCGCTTTGCCGAAATGAAGGCGGTAGTCGTCAACTAATTTAAGAGCGGCGTCGTATTTTTCCAGAGCGCCTTCGAAATTGCCTGATTTTCTTAAGCGGGTGGCTTGATTGTAAAGTTTTTTAGCGTCGTTGTTTTTGTCCAACGCCTGAGCGTTCAAAGTAACAAACGCAAGGAAGAAAACCGTAAGGAGCAATTTGAATATTTTCATCTTTAATACCTCGTATTATTAAAATCTTGTGCGGAAGGCGGGACTTGAACCCGCACGCCCAAAAAGGGCACTACCCCCTCAAAGTAGCGTGTATACCAATTTCACCACTTCCGCAAAATTTTAGTTCACAAAATTAGTTGTCACTGTAAAAAAAATCAACTTTATTTTGCAGTAAAGAAAAATATTTCAAATATCAAATTCATTCTATTTTCAAACGACTAAAAAAGTTTCAAAGAAAAGGAAATTTGTTTTTTGAAGTTTGTCTAAAAGGGTAATTTATGGTAAGACAAGTAAACAACTCGCCACATTTACAAATTAACCCACAGCTTTGTCGAAGCCATACAGTTGAGACAGTCAACATTGCCGCGAGGAGAACTAAGATGAAAAAAGCTTTAGCCACATTGTATTAACTGCAAATGAGGCTAAAGCCAAGTAAGTTTGTTTTCCTTTTAACCTGTCGGATAAATCCGATGGCAATGTCAGATGTCCCGAAGCGATGGCGTTGTCAAATACGACGGCAATTTGAATTAGATTCAAGTGAAATACTACAATTTTTAGAACAAAGAACCCTATTCCCCACTCCCCTTTTCTTGCAAAGGGAATGGGGCTTTTAATGTGGGCTGCACTTTTTAAGTTCTCCCTCCTCTTCTCAAGAGGAGGGCTGGGGTGGAGTTGTTTGAATGTTTTAAGCTGATTTTTTGTGGATTCAATTTGTACTGTAATAACTAAAATAAGGTTTGGTTTATTTGAATTTAATCGAAATTTGAAAAAATCTTTTTTCTGTCGCACCCCTTAATGACCCAATTATTCCCAGCGAGGCAAATCCGGCCACCAATTCCCAAATCTCAAATATTACAAAAGTCTGAAGATATTTTAACGGTAAAACCCCAATTTGATTGAGGATACTATTATTACGATACATCTCACCTTAGGTTGTGCTACTTTCACTTATTTCGTTTAAATGACATGCTACTCATTGTCATATCCTCCAATAGAGTCCCTATGGGAGACCTCCGATTTATCGAGGGGAGATATCTCTAATACATTCTCCAAGAGATTTCTCCCCCGCCGCTGGCGGGGTCGAAATGACAGGAAACACTTTGTCATATTGACACTTCCTTGGCGGGGAAGACATCTCTCTTCATTCTAGCACGGCAAAGCAATTAGCCAAATATTGAGATTGACAAAGTGGTTAAAATTCTTTAATCATTCAGCCATTCAACCATCCTCAAAATGTGGCTGGGGTGGAGTTGTTGGAAAGTCTTAAGGAATAAGTTTTAAGTAACGAGTTGTTATTAAATTTTTGTATTTTAAGATTTTAAAAAATTTTAGTTTGGAAAACAGTTGAAGTTTAGAACAGAAATTACTCCCGAACGATTTCCCGGAATAATCAAGCATTCAAGCAAAATATTTTGCGCGGGTTCCTGCTTTGCAAAAAATATTGCGGAAAAGTTAAACGAACATTTCTTCGAAGTTCAAACAAATCCTTTCGGAACGCTTTACAATGTAGTTTCACTTTCGAATATGTTTGAATTTATTTTCGGTAAGCGAGAAGTTGAGCCGGAACATCTGGTTTTTTCGGATGGAATGTGGCACAGTTTTTTTCACAACACTGAATTTTCGGATTCTTCGAAAGAGAGATTGTTGAAAAAAATTAACGATTCAATTTCGTCCGCGAGAGCGTTTGTCCGCGCTTCCGACGTTGTTATTTTGACTCTGGGCACCTCTTTTGTTTACCGCTACAAAAAGCTGAATTTAACCGTGGCAAATTGCCACAAAATTCCGCAACGGGAATTTGAACGAAAATTGCTTGAGCCCGGGGAAATTTTTGTTCATTTAAAAGAGATTGTTAAGTTGTTAAAAACCGAAGTGGGACGGGACGTAAAAATAATTTTAACCGTTAGCCCCGTAAGGCATCTTAAGGAC
>JALWSN010000521.1 GCA_027080245.1 Ignavibacteriales bacterium
TGAGTGAACACGCGGTGGTTCATTACGTACCTGCCGTCGGGTAGCATTATTCGGGCTTTAACGTTGTCCTTGAACGAAATTTCAAGAATTTTTTTCAATTTTTCCTTCAGCTCGAAATCTTCGATAGGAAAAACAATTTCCACGCGCCTGTCCAGGTTCCGCTGCATTAAATCCGCGCTGCCGAGGTAAATTTCTTCCTTGCCGCCGTTGTAAAAATAAAAAATCCTGCTGTGTTCCAGGAACCGCCCTACGATGCTGCGGGCTCTGATATTTTCGCTCAAGCCGGGAACGCCGGGTTTAAGGGAACAGATTCCGCGTACAAGTAAATCGATTTCCACGCCCTGCGCGGAAGCTTCGTACATTGCAGCAATTAAATGCGGGTCGACGAGGGAGTTCATTTTAAAAATCAACTTCCCTCCCTTGCCTTTTTGAACGTTTTTAATTTCCCGCTCGATTAATTTCAGGAAAGCGTTCCTCATGTTAAACGGAGCTACGAGTAATTTGCGGTAGCCTGATTTTTCAGAATACCCGGTTAAGGAATTGAATACTTCGTTTAAATCCGAACAAATGTCCTCGTTGGCGGTAAAAAGTCCGAAGTCCGTGTAAATGCGGGCGGTTACGGGGTTGTAATTACCTGTGCTTACGTGAGCGTACCTTTTAACGCCGTCGCTTTCCCGGCGAACCACAAGCGTCATCTTTGCGTGAGTTTTCAATCCAACTAGTCCATACACCACGTGCACGCCGCTTTTTTCCAGTTCCCTTGCCCAATAAATATTGTTCTCCTCGTCGAACCGCGCTTTTAACTCCACCAGCACAATTACCTGCTTGTTTCTTTCGGCGGCTTCAATTAAATCTTTAACCACGGGCGAATTCGAACCCACCCTGTAGAGCGTTTGTTTAATTGCAAGCACGTCGGGGTCCTGCGCGGCTTCTTTAATAAAATCCACTACAGGCTTAAACGAATCGTAAGGATGATGCAGAAGAATATCCTTCTGTTTGATTAAAGAAAAAATATTCTCTTTTTCTTCAAATTCAATTGGCGTTACTGGATTAAACGGTTTGTCCTTCAAATGCGGTAGGGGTAATTCGCTTAGCGCAATTACGTCGGCAAGCCCCACCGGTCCGTCGATTACCTGCACGTCCTCGGTCGTAATTCCCAGATTTTCAATTAAAATTTCAAGAAGAAAATCGGGCATGTCCTTTTCAACTTCAAGCCGCACTACCGAGCCGAACTTGCGCTGCTTAACGTTTTCCTCAATTAATTCAAGCAGATCGTCGGCTTCGTCTTCCTGAATTTCAAGGTCTGTATCCCGCGTTATTCTGAACTTGTGAGCTTCCACAATTTTTAGCCCGGGGAAAAGGTAAGTTAAATTGTTTTTAATTAAATCGTCAACCCAAATAAATTTAATTTTTCCCTTGCCATTTTTGTTTTTTTTCGAACCGACAATTTTGTCGATGCGAATCAGACGCGGAAGAATGTTCGGGATTTTTACTCTCGCAAAATGCCGCTCGCCTTTGCCGTTGACTACCAGAATGGCAAAGCTCAAACTTAAGTTCGAGATGTATGGAAAGGGCCTGCCGGGATCAAAAGCAAGCGGAATCAGCACCGGGTAAATTTCTTTCTGGAAATATTGTCTCAACGCCTCCCGTTCGTCTTCCTCGAGCTCTTCCAATTTTTTAATTAGGATATTGTTCGCTTCCAATTCGGGTAGAATAACCTCGCTCCAATACGAAAGAATTTCGTTGAGTTGAAGCTTAACGCCTTCTTCGATTTTTGCAAGCTCCTGCGCGGGCGTAAGCCCGTCGATTGAAGGTTCGAAAACTCTTGACCGGATTCTTTCCTTTAGACCCGCAACGCGAATCATGTAGAATTCGTCTAGGTTCGTAAAAAATATTGAAATGAATTTAATCCTTTCGAGCAAAGGCGAATCCGGATTTGTGGCTTCTTCCAGAACGCGCCTGTTGAATTCCAGCCAGCTTAAATCCCTGTTAAGGAAATACTCCTGTTTAAAATATTTTTTAAGGGATTTTTTGCTAAGCATTTGTTCAACACCTTTCGCAATGGTTGTGGTTGTCTTCGTCGCCGATATCCTCGTCGTCAAATTTCCTGGCGGAGCTAAACAAATCCAAATCGTAGTGAATGTAATTCTCTGGCTGAGGCAATCGTTTAATTGGCACGCCTGCTTTTTCGAAAAAATCCTCGGCTAAAGAATCGTGGTAATCGGAAAAAATTACAATCTCCTTGATGCCCGCGCCAATTAAGGCTTTGGCGCAATTGGTGCAGGGCAGGTTGGTAATGTAAGCCGTTGCGCCTTGCGTGCTGATGCCGTGAATCGCGCATTGAATAATGGCGTTCATCTCGGCGTGAATTGTGCGAACGCAATGGTTGTCCACAATCTGGCAGCCAACGTCGTCGCAGTGGGGCTGACCGGAAATCGAGCCGTTGTAACCCGTTGAAAGAATTCTCTTGTCCCGTACCAGCACGCAGCCAACGTGCATTCTTGGACAAGTGGCTCGCTCGGAAACCAGCATGGCTAATTTCAAAAAATATTCGTCCCAGCTTGGTCTTTTATTGTTTGCCATTTAATTCTCAGAATTATTTTTAAACTTCCCAAATTTATTAAAATAATTATTGAATATCAGTTCGTATGCTTGTTAGAACTTAAGTCCGTACCAAACTGTGTTGGGGTAAATTTGAACGGCAGGCGCGGGCAGATGGTAAAAATCAATTAGTCTTAAAATGAACCTCGCCAACTTTCCTTTAATGTGTAAAGCTTCTGCGTTAAAATCCAAGCTCAGGAACCAACGATGATGCGGGTGCTTCGTTCCCAATCCTGTTACGCTGTGCCCCAAAGCCAAGTTGAGAAAATCGAAATATTTGCTTCGGAATTTGCCGGGCAAAATTTTGTTAAGCGGAAAAGTTGCCCAATCGAAAGTGCTTTCGTAATCGTCCGTGATGTAACGATTGGAGTTGTTTTTGAATTTTTCCGAAGGATAAAAGGAAATTTTAAATTGTAAATTCCTAATAAAATCAACCCTTTCGCGGAAGTAAGGCAGGAAAGAGCCAATGAAATCAGCTGTAAAATCGCCCCAGCTAAATCCGTAATTTTTCGAAAAGCCATCCCGCACTTCAATGAACGTTTGGTAGGCGAGGGAAATTAAAGAAGAATAAAAAAGGCTTTTCCTTCGGGGAATATTGCACCACTGCAAGCCGGCGGAATAAAGAGTGGAAAAGAAGTAACCGAAGAAGAAATGCCCGTATTTGTCCGACCCTAGGGCGTAAGTCCAATCTTGTTTCCAATTAAAATGGAAAGAACTTTTTTCTCCTTTCCACCACATCGTGTTTTCGATTCCGTAAGCGTAAACAAAAACGGCGGCTGACGAAGCTCCTAATATTATTAGCCTTTTTACGTTGGGCTTGCCGGAAACACCACCGTCGCTTTGCGAAAAAGATTTGTTGCCGAAACCCAATAATAACAGGACTAAAACGCTTGCGGTTATTATTCGTCTTGAAAACATAACGCAAAATAAATATTAACAAATTAAAAACAAAAGGGTTTAAAAGAGGGCGGGCTGCCATGGTAGAGGGCGGACCATGACAGCCTGGATAGTTGTTAATGGAGGGTTGCAAATTTTATTTTTACAATAAAAAATGAACTACCTTAAAATGCATTATTTTTTTTTAATTGTCAAGTAAAAAATAAAAATTTTTTTATTTTTTATTTAACGCTTAATTTTGTAAACAATCTTCCTGATTGTGTCGAATTGCAAGTACGGATATTCTTCTCGAATTTTAAAGATCGCTTCGTTAGCCGAGAGTTTCATTGCGCGGTAACGCTTGTATTTGCGCCTTATTAAGTGATCCCGCACCGAAGTAAAATTCAGCAGTTTCTCTCTGTCTAACTTGTGAAATATTTCATCCGGGATGATGTCGGAAAGCGGATTGCTCTCGTTGATTTCCGGGCTTTTCATTTCTACACCTCTGTTTTGTTTGAAAAAGTTTTAATTAAGCCCGTAACAATCGTTAAAGCAAATCCTCCTTGTTCGTTAATCCTTTTTGCAAAATTAATTAAAATAATAGAAAATTAAAAGGGTCAATTTTTAATGCCCCTTTTATTCTAAAAATCTATTTGACGGAATTTTAACTTGGAAAGATTTACGCCTTCACAACTTGCGCGCTAAAAACGAGGTTAATATTTTCGGAATGCTTTAATGTGTGATTTCACTATCAGAATTAGGGAAGTCAAAAGTATTTGGAGTTGCAATCTCTTTTCTCTCTAAGTCTCTTCGTCTTTGAGTCTCTAAGTCAGGTAATTTGTTCTGTTTTGGCTTTACGGGCATTTACTTTTTAAACTGACTCTGCGTTGTTTGCAGCATTCCTTTGCGCCGTAAAATATGTTCTTTTTATTAGCTGAATCATTCGCGCATTTGTGGCTTTTCCCTGCGCCTGTTATTTACAATCTAAAATATTTTTACAAAGAAACGAAAATTTAATTGGGATTACTAATCATCCAGCTACCCACCCTCATTTCAGCCTGTGCAAATACAGTAAAATAATCCCAACCCTCCAAAAAGCGCGGAAGAGTAGGAAAATAAGCGCCTCAAAATTTGACATTTTATTTAATGACCGATATTTACTCTGCGGGTTAATTAGCCGCCTTGTTTGGGGAGATGTTTGCCAAAGAAATTTTTTGTAAGCAAACAATTTTAATTTTACATTAACGGTTATTTTATTAAATTGCAAACAAAAAATTTCAGGACTTAAATGGGAAAAATTTCAATACTCTCAGAACTTTGGGCTTTCCTCAGGCAAAGGAAAAAATGGTGGCTAATGCCAATAATCATTTTCCTTGTGCTTTTGGGCGGTTTAATTATTCTTACGCAGGGCTCGGCGATTGCGCCCTTTATTTACGCTCTGTTTTAGATTAAGTCTTTGCCCGGAAATATTCCGCAATTCAAATCGAAATTTTTTTTGCTTAGAAGCAAAAGTTAACTTGTGCTGGAACTTTATTGAGCTTTCGGATATTAATATTTAATTAAAGTCAAATTACTTTTTTGCGATAATAGCTGTACCAAAACAAGTCAATTTTTTGTTTTTGTTCTCTTTTAATTTTTAAGAACCTTTTTTTTTGCTTGAAATGAAAGAAAAATGCTGGCACGATTTATGTTTGTTCAATGCTTTAGAGGTGAAAGTGAGGAAGATATTTAAAATATTGACTTTTGTAATTCTTTCGGCTTTTCTTTTCTCCTGTTCCTCCTTAAAGGAAACCGCGCGAAGGAGCTTTAAACGAGGTTACAAAATCCTTGCCATAACAGTGGACGATTTACCGTTTGCCGTGAAAAACAAATACGTTTCAATTAAGGCAAGACGCGAAGCTTTCAATAAATTTCTTGAAGTTTTAGAACAAAATAACATTAGCGTAGCGGGATTTTTAATCGGTTCTCACTACTCGAAAGATTGGCTCCCTTACTTAAAACGCTGGGTGGAGCAGAACAACATCCTTGGCAATCATACTTATTCCCATTTGGATTACAACAAGGTTAGCTCAAAAGAATATTTAAACGACATTAGCGAATGCGACAAAGTTCTGGAAAAAATAATCGACAGCGTTAAAAGCGATTTGAATATTCCTTTTACTCAAAACGAATTAACCCCCGCCGAATTAGGCGACAAGAGGGTTTATTACCCAAACTTTTTGCTAAGGGATAGTTCAAGGGTGAGGAACATTCTAACGGCTTCTAAACAAAGCTTTGAAAAGGTTTTCTCGGGGAAATACGCCCTCAATTACAAATATTTCCGCTTTCCTTACTTGGACAGAGGGGACACGCCGGAGAAAAAATATGCCGTTCTGGATTTCCTCGACAAGAACGGTTACACGGTGGCGCCTGTTACCATCACTTCGAACGATTGGAAATTCAACCCCCGCTTTGAAGTGGCTTACCTTAATCACGACGACGCCGAAATGGAACGAATTTCAAATGAATATATTAAAAGAATTGAACTTGAAACTTTTAATTCTGAAAATTACGCTCTGCAAACATTTCACAGGGAGGTGGCTCAAATTCTTTTGTTTCACTTAAATTTGCTGAATGCCTATTCGCTTCAAAAAATTATTGATTGGTACAGGGAAAACGGTTGGACAATCGTCGATTTACCTACCGCTTTGAAGGACGATTTGTACGAAATGGAAGACGGTTACAACGGTTCGTACGGGGTGCCCTGGTTATTTAGAGCTAAAAGGCTAAGGCGAACCAGTTCCAATCCATTCGCTTTTGGAAATTAGGTTCGCCACCTCCCTTATTAAATTTCGTTTGCCAGTTCGTCAAATTTTCGCCTGAAATTAAAAATCGTGATTCCATAAGCTACCGCAACATTTAACGATTGTTTGATTCCGAATTGCGGTATTTCGATTGAGTAATCGCAAAGGTCAATTAACTCTTTGGAGACACCGGTAATTTCGTTGCCCACAATTAAAGCCAGAGGGAAATCCGTTGCCGGGACTTTGTAATAAGGAAAGCTTTCGTCCGTTTGTTCCAATGCCGCTATTCTGTAACCTTTGCTTTTTAAAGTTAAAATTACGCCGCTTGGGTCGCTGACCTTTTCCCATTTTACGCTTTTCTGGGAGCCCAGCGCAGTTTTCAAAACGTCCTTATTCTCGGGCGTAGCTGTGTAGCCGCCAAGGTAGAGCTTTTCAATCATCGCTCCGTCGGACGTGCGGAAAATTGAACCCACGTTGTAAGCGCTTCGAATGCTGTCCAGAATAACAACGACGGGTAATTTTTTAGCCTCGTTAATTTTTTCTAACGTAATTCTTTTCCGCGAAATTTCGTCGTGAGTAAGTTTTCTCATGTTTTGAACATTATTCTAATTTTAAGATGCCAATATTAATCAGATTCGAAAAGTATTCCAAACCGGAAGGGCTACCAAAATAATTTCTGCTAATATTAAAAGCAAAATGCGGATGATTCGGATGAATGAATAATTCACCTTCTCCGGCATATTGCGGGATACAGCGCGACAAGCCGGAAGATTGAATTTTGGGATGATTTGATGAAAACATATCCGGTTGGTCTAAATTCTTTACGATTTTTATTGGATTCCTTAAGAAGTCAGTTGTTGTTAACTTACGGATTTGGCAAAGACATTACGTTGGAATTTCCGTGGGTGTTCACGGGCACAACACTGACATTGCTAAGCAGTTAACCGATTTCTTTTTGGAAATAAGCTGATAAAGTTTTTTGCTTTGGCTTTTTTTTGTTATTAAGGTTTGGATTTCGAAGTCTCAAGGAACAAGTCTTAAGTAACGAGTTTTAATCAATAAGAATTTGTCGTTTCCTCTTGGACTCTGAACTTTTTGACACCTTTACTATTTCCGTCCAACATTCATAATTTATAATTAGAGATATGCAATAGCGTTCATTTCGATTTGCCCCAAAGTCTCTTCACTTAGAATACATTCTTTAAAATTTTCCACTGCTGTCCAAAATATTTTTTTGATTACTAAAAAATGCGAAAATCTTTTATTGCGGAGACTTTTCTTCAAATTTCCCCAAACAATCCCTTGAAACTTTTTCGATACGTCATTTTGTGTTCAAAACAATCGGAAAAATTTTTTCTGTTCAATTTGAATAGATGAATTCAAAGATTTGGAATCGGCGCTCTTTAAATCAATGCCATCTCAGTCGGGGTTCTCTCCCACCCCATCCCATTAACATTTGTGCAAATATTGAATTACGTAAGCCCTTCCTGTCGGCGCGGGGAAAGGTTTGGGATGGGGTGCTTGGTTGCAAATAGATTTTTTAGAAAGAGTTTTTGTCCAAAATGCATTTTAATTCAATTTATTTTGGACAAATGTGAAATTTTCGAAAAAAATTCTTGAAAATTTCTTTTGGATTTTTAAAAAAATATTGCTAAAATTATAGCTTGTAATTGTTTTGTTGTGGGTGAATTACTTGCTGTTCTTATCCGGGGAAAGGAATTCCGCGCTATTAAATATTTTGAATTCTAAAAGGATTTTTATCTTAATGGAATTAGGTAATAAAAAAAAGGGAATTTTCTCTCTTACTTACGTTCTATTTTTATTTATCGGAATAATTTTAATTTTAAAATTTAACTTTCCCCTCTCCTTTTTCTTTTTGTACGCTTTGCCCGTAGCTTTGTCGGTTTCCATTTTCGAAGATCGAACGTATTTAATATTTGCGTTCCTGCTTGCGCTTTCGGCTTTATATGTAACGTACGCATTGCGCCCAAACCAAATACTTTACGACCTCGAATTTTTAATTGGCTCTTTAATCCTGCTCATTTTCTTTTCCGAAATAATACTTGCACTTGTAAATCGGAATAAACAAATACAGCTAAGTTTAAAAGAAAGCGAAAAACAATTCAAACGATTATTAAATTACACTTACGACTGGGAATATTGGATTAAACCCGACGGCACAATAGGTTACAGTTCTCCCTCCTGTCTGCAGCAAACCGGCTACAGTCCCGAAGAATTCACGCAAAACAAAGATTTGCTCTTAAAAATTGTTCATCCCGACGATAAAGAGGTCGTAGCGAAACATCTTAAAAACTTAGCGGATCCCGGGGCGGGAAAAATCCAATTCAGGATTGTTACGCGAAAAGGAAAGATTAGAATGATTCGCCACACATGTCAACCCGTTTACGACGAGGAGGGAAATTTTATTGGACGGAGGGCTTCCAACAGAAATGCAACGGATAGATGGCGTGCAGAACTTGACCTTGAAGAAAGCGAAAAGAAATACCGGCGAATTTTTGAAAATCTTTTGGACGTCTATTACAGAACCAAAATGGACGGAACGATTGAAATTATTAGTCCTTCAATCGAAGCCTTAAGTGGTTTTAAGCCGAACGAACTCATCGGTCGGAACGCCGAGGTCTTCTACAAAAATAAAGGAGAGAGGGAAAAATTCATTGAAAAAATCTTAAAGGAAAAGCAGCTCATTAATTACGAAGTTGAATTCCGCGATGTAAGAGGGAGAACCCGAGTGCTTTCCTTTAACAATAAATTAGTGTTCAATTCAAAAGGCGAGCCAGTTGCAATCGAGGGGATATTCCGAGACGTAACGGAAGCAAAGAAGCGAGAACGAGAATTGACAATCGCTCGCGAGGAGGCTGAAAATTACCTGCAAGCGGCAAACGTAATGATTGTTATTCTCGACAGAAAAGCAAACATTAAGTTAATCAACAACAAAGGGGCGGAAATTTTAGGGCTTCCGAAAGAAGAAATAATTGGTAAAAATTGGTACGAAAATTTTGTGCCTCCGCATCGCCGCGAGGCTTCAAGAAAATCCCTTTTTGATGAAATTGAAAAGAACGAGACCGTTAACAGCGTTTACGAAAGCGATTTGGTCGACGCTCAAGGGAACATTAAAATTATTTTGTGGCACACGGTTTTAATTAAGGATAATGAGGGTAAAATAGCGGAAATTTTAAGCACGGGAGTGGACATCACAAAGCAAAAATTTTTGCAGGACGAGCTCCGCAGAGAAAAAGAAAAGTACAAAAATCTGTTTGATTCCAATCTTGCAGGCGTTTTTATTAGCGATTTAAGCGGGAGAATTCTTGAATGCAACAATGCTTTCGCTCGAATTTTCGGGTATTCTTCCCCCGAGGAAATTAAGGGCATTAACGCAACCGACTTTTACAAAACTCCGAAAGACAGGGAAGCGTTCATCGAAGAAATTTTTGACAAAAAAGTTTTGTTTTCAAAAGAGTTATTGATGAAAAAGAAAAACGGCGAGGAAGTTTGGATTCTGGAAAACGTGATGCTGCTGGACGGCAACAGGCTGCAAGGAACTTTAATTGACATTACGAAGCGGAAGGAAGTTGAACTCGAACTGAAAGAATCAGAGCGAAAATTAAGAGAGCTGATTGAAATTAAGGACAAGTTCTTTTCAATTATTTCGCACGACATTCGTTCGCCTTTCACCGCGCTCCTTGGCTACATTCAAATAATCGAGGAAGATATTTTACCTCAATTGGAAGGAGAATTGCCCGTTTATCTGAAAAATATGTTCAGCTCCGTAAGAAATGTTTACAATTTTATTGAAAAACTGCTTCAATGGTCGCGCGCTCAAACCAACAGAATAGAGCTGAACCCCGGAGATCTCACCCTTTCGAACGAAGGAGAAAACGCCTGCTTTGTCCTGAAAGAAAATGCCAAGTACAAAGAAATTGAAATTTTAATTGAAATCGATTCCGACATTCAAGTGTTTGCAGACGAACAAGCATTGCAAACAATTCTACGAAATTTAATTTCCAATGCCATTAAATTCACCCCTCGCAAAGGTAAAATTAAAATATTTGCAAACGAAAGCAGCGACGGCAACAAAATTGAAGTCCACGTGGAAGACAGCGGTGTGGGAATGAGCCGGGAAATGGTGGAAAATTTATTCCGGTTGGACAGGCAAACCCAAACGCAGGGCACCGAAAAGGAAGGGGGGAGCGGACTTGGATTGCTTTTAGTTAAAGAATTGGTGGAAAAAAGCGGCGGTAAAATTTGGGTTGAAAGCACCCCCGGCAAAGGTAGCTGCTTTAGTTTTAGTCTGCCAAAAAGCAAAAAATAAAATAAAAAGTCGGCTGTCTTGAAAAGAAAAATTCTTCTTCGAAATAAATTCCAGTCCAAAGGGCTTTTTTTAATTGCAAGTTTGATTTTAATTACTTCCTGTAAAACACATAATAGTAACAACGTTCAACTTCCGAAGAAGGAATTTTTTGTTTTTACCGGAAAGAAATATTACAAACAGGCGGAGCGGCTGCGCAGCAAGTTTCTACGCAGGGCAAAACTAGGCGGATTTAACGGCGTTGTTTTATTCGCTCAGGATGACAATATTATTTTCGAGAAAGCCATTGGATACGCTAATTTCGGCAGAAGAAAACGCCTTAAATTAAATACGGCTTTTCAGCTTGCCTCCGTTGGCAAAACAATTACTTCCGCCGCAGTGTTAAGGTTGGCAGCCTTAAACAAACTAAACTTAAATGATTCGCTTGGGAAATTTTTCCCCGGTTTCCCTTACAAAAATATTACGGTTAAGGAACTGCTTAGTCATCGTTCGGGACTTCCGGAGTACATGTACTTAGCGGATTCGCTGTGGCAAGATAAAAGGAATGTTTGTTTGCGCAATCCCGACGTTTTGGATCTGCTTTACGAATACCGCCCAAGGAGATATTACCCGCCCGGCAGGCGTTACAATTACTCGAATACTAACTACGCTTTGCTTTCGCTGATTGTCGAGAAAGTAAGTGGCGTTAGCTTCGAGGAGTTTCTGAAAAAAGAGATTTTTAAGCCCGCCGGAATGCGAAATACTTTCATTAAAAAATGCAATTCAGATAATGGTTCCAACGTAGCCATTGGTTACATTCATTGGCGGCGGCGCGTTTACGATTATTACCTCGACGGCGTTAAGGGCGACAAGGGAATTTACTCCACTGTGGAAGATTTGTTCAAATTCGACAAGGCTTTGAACAAAGGACGGATTCTTCCCGATTCTTTAATTAAACAAGCCTTTAGTCCTCTAAGCCCGGATTTGTACAAATGGGACAATTACGGGCTTGGTTGGAGGATTAACATTAAAAAGAATGGGGAAAAAATTGTTTTCCACACCGGTTGGTGGAAAGGTTTTAGGACGGATTACATTAAATGCCTCAGGGAAAGGAAAACAATCATCCTCCTTTCAAACAGGAGCGATAGGGGAATAATTCATTCAAGCGAGTTAACCGGGCTTTTTGGCGTAGATTGGTACGAGTAATAATTATGAATTATGAATGATGAATGATGAATGAAAAAGGTGAATAGGTTAAAAGGGAGCGACAAATTCTTATTGATTAAACTCGTTACTTAAAACTCTTAAAATTAAACCTTCAAACACGCATTGAATATTATCGCATAATATTAACAAAAACCACATTTGTCCTAAATAAATTGAATGAGAATGCGTTTTGGACAAAAACTCTTTCTAAAAAATTCTATTTGCAACCAAGCACCCCATCCCAAACCCTTCCACTCCCGGAGGAGAAGGGCTTACGTAATTCAATATTTGCACAAATGTTATTGGG
>JALWSN010000522.1 GCA_027080245.1 Ignavibacteriales bacterium
CTGCACATGTTGTATCGTCGGCAACGCTTGAATATTTCGCGGTTTTCTTGATAAAATTAAAGTAATCTTCCTCGCCCCGCGAAGCCTCGCCAACAAGCAGGTATTTTACGTTAGGATGTTTTTTGCCCAATATTTCCGCGGCTTTCAGCAGTTCCTCGTAACCCTTACCCGGGGTAAATCTCGCGGCCATTCCTACAAGTAGTTCGTTTGCTTTTACGCCGTAATTCTTTCTTAATTCTTTGCCCGAATATTTTGCGGGATTGAATTTTTCCGTGTCCACCCCATTGTGCAAAATAAAGATTTGCTCTTCATTCAAGGGAGTTGTTTCAAGCAAGTTCCTTTTAATGATTTTGCTGATTGCAAAAGCAGCGGTAACTTTGCTGTAAACAAATCTGTGAAGCAAATCTTTTTTAACAATGAACGAACCAACTTGTTTGGTTAAAAAAAGAGGAATGCGTTTTTTGTAAAGCGCCGCCGCGGGCGAAAGAACCCACAAATCTCCGGAGGCTTGAGTGTGAATGAAATCGTATTCATTTTTCTTCAATAAATTCAGTACTTTCAGTGCCGCAGTGGGGCTAATCCCCTTATTAAACTTAAGCGGAACGACTTTCAGGTTTTTTACTATTGCGTTTTTGTAAATAGGCGAATTGGGGTAGCAAAGCAAGTCAACTTCAATTCCGTTTTTCAACAATTGCTCAACGGCGGTAATAGTAAACATTTCCATTCCGCCCCAACTTTTTGAGAGGCATGAATAGAGGGCTTTCATTAGTAAATCTTTTTTATTGTTGAATTCTTAAAATAATGAGCAAGGATTTCGTCGAACTTGTAACCCATATCCGCCATTACCGCGGCGCCTATTTGGCAAAGCCCAACGCCATGCCCCCAGCCAGCGCCCCAAATAACAAACTTTTGCGGAACCCCGTTTTTGATTTCAAATTTATCAATGGCTATTGCCGAACTGTAAAGATGCGTATCCGCTAATACGCTTCTTATTTCAAGTTCTTTTCCTATTGTCAAGGTTTTTTTTGAACCGACAATTTTTAATTTAATTAACCTGCCGGAATAACCCCGCTCAACAGGCTGCAAATCCAATATTTCCCCGAAGTCCACCCCGCTCTTACGCCTGATAATATTGGCTAATTCTGATTGTGAATATTCCACTTTCCAGCGGTAAAAATCCTTTGTCTCCCTGTCGTAATCGACAAGAAATTCCGAAATCACTCTCTCGTCCGTTGTATTGCAAAAAGCAGGAGGATTGCCTTTAATCCATTTGACGGCGTTTTCTTCTACGGTTAAATCCAGGTCGTATTCATCGGGGTAATATTTGTAATCCACAATCGACTGCAAATATGGGTGGGGAGTTGGTTCCCAAACATTTTCGAAAGCTTCCGAAACGCCGCCGCAGGATTTTGAAAAACGGGCGTCGCAAATTTCATTCCCGTAATAAAGAACAAGTCCCCGGGTCATCTCAACGGCGGTTTGAGCGTTGTGAGCGTAGAGTTTGGTAATTCCCTGGTATCTCTGGCAGTGATCGTCGGCGCAAACGTCGTAGAGCAAATGATCTTCCCTATCGTACCAACGAATGCGCTCCTCATTATTCTCAAAAAAGCGTTCCTTAACTTCTTTTAGCTTTCCTTTTTCTTTTCTTTCGATTTGAGCAAACAGCCAACTGCGGCTTATTATTGAATGAGCCTTCAATAATTCAAGAGAGCTCGTAGGACTCATTTCCGAAGAAATTACACTAACCAAATAATCTTCAGCGGACAAGTAATTCAAAGCGGTAATTCGGTTGTTTTCCTTAACGAATTTAATTGCGCCTAAAAACTTTTGATTTCTCTTTTGTTCCCAGTGAAAGTTAATCCCAATTACTACGTCCCTAATCATGAACGAATCGTTTTCATTGTCCATAGGGAAAAAGCCGGAATTTTCTTTAATTTCAATTTCAAGTTCATCTTGAGTAACAACAATTTTTCCGTCAATTAATTTTGCCTTGAATTCACCCTGAAAAATTTCCTTCGAATTCTCAAGATGATAATTCCCGTAAAGCACAAAGCTAATTTCGTCCGCATTCAAAATTGCTACGCTAACATTCGGTATTTTGTTCATTCACTAACCCTGAAATTTTAAGAAAGCAAAATATTAAAATTATGTGAATAAAACTTGTTTGTTTTAATTTGTTATTTTTTTTATTTTGTAATTCAATTTCGCCTTGAAAATAGAAAGCTTCCTATTTTCAAGAGTTCGCAAGCGCTTAAGGGTAATCATTTCATTAACATCAACATTTCTTAATCCGAACACATTTAAGAATTCCTGATTGGTTAATCATTCATTTTAATAAATGGTTGGCAAAGATGAATGAAAAACAAAAAAGGGCGTCGCTTTTAGCCTTCTTATTTTTATTAAATATTCTAACGGCAGGACAATCCTCCCCCAAATTAATCCTTACGGAAGTAATGTTTCGCCCGCACGGAAGCAACAACGAGTTTATTGAAATTTACAATCCTTCAACCGTATATTCATTTGATTTAAAGGGAGTGAAATTAAAATATTACAAGTCCTCGCCCGATTTCATCGACACAACGCAAGCAAATTTGATTTTGCCGCCGGAAACTTACGCTGTAATATTTGAAGGGGATTACAATATTTCCGGGGGAATCTACTCAACTTTAATTCCGCCCAATGCCATTCAACTCAAAATCTCAGACAACGCTTTCGGCTCTTCGGGAATGTCAAACTCATCCAATCGCCCGATTTACTTGTTAGATTCGAACGGCGATACTTTAGACGCCTATGTTTACACGGCAAATAACAAGGAAGGATTTTCTGATGAAAGAATTTTTGTTGACAGCTTACATTTGAACAATTCCTGGGGTAATTCAATAATTGAAAACGGGACGCCCGGTTACAAGAATTCAATTACGCCTTTTAACAACGACGTAAGTATTGAAAATATTAGTCTTTCGCCCGTCAACCCCGTCGAAGGCTCGACAATACAGGCTAAAGTCAAAATCAATAATATCGGTCTTTTTGAAGCTTACAATTTTTCATTCGATTTTTTCGACGACGTCAACGGTGATTCATTACTCCAACCAAACGAGCTCCTTTTTGAAAAAAGCAATTTACAATTACAAAGCTTCGATTCATTAACGCTTTCATTCCAATTCAACTTAAGCGCCGGCGCACATTTCCTTATTGGCAAAACAAATTTCCCTGCCGACGAAGATTCTTCCAATAATCATTATTTAATGCGCTTTTACGTTTACCCTAAACCTGTTAGTTTTAATGCAATAGTAATTAATGAAATAATGTTTAAACCCGCCGAGGGCAATCCCGAATGGATTGAGCTCTTTAACAATTCTAAAAATAGCATTAACCTGAAGGGTTGGAAAATAAAGGACAAAACCACATCCACTATCATTTCACGCAATAATATCAGCGTAAAACCCGATAGCTTCCTTGTGATATCGGCAGACTCACTTAATTTAAAAGGTCAAACGCCATTTAATTATTTAATTGTCAATTTGCCGTCGCTTAACAATTCCGGCGACGAAATAACTCTACTCGATTCGCTGAACAGAACAATCGACAGCGTTAATTATTCTTCTGGCTGGGGCGGAGGAAGAGGACGCTCTCTCGAACGGATTTACGCAAGCAATGCTTCTAACCTTCCGTCTAATTGGGGAAGTTCTGTTTCAAGATTTGGCTCCACGCCTTCTCGGATTAATTCTCTTACCCCAAAAGATTTTGACCTTGGATTAAAAAGACTAATTTCTTCCGCGCCTTACAATCAATTAAATACTAATCTTAATTTAACTGCAATCATTTCTAACAACGGCAACAAATCAAACAGTGGCGCAACGTTCAATATTTACTTGGATTCTAACAAAGATTCAATTGCCCAATCCGGCGAATTAATTTTCACAAACTCACTCCCTCCTATTTTCCCTAAAGATAGCCTTACTCTTGATTTAACAATAGCTCCTCTGCCAAAAGGGTTAAATTATTTAATTGCAAAAATCAACTACTCCGCGGATGAATTCCCCGACAACGACGTTGCTTTTTTGAAAATCAACACTGTTGAATTCAACGAAATAAAGGGCGACATTGTAATTAACGAAATAATGTACGCCCCCAAAAACGACGAACCCGAATGGATTGAACTGTTTAACACAAGCGCAAAAACAATTAATCTAAAAAATTACTCCGTAGGCGACGATCATTCCCTTAAATTGGCAATTGAAAAAAGTCTCGTCTTAAAACCGGGAACTTTTGTGGTTGTGGCAAAAGATTCAAGCTTTTTCAAATACCATGCCGTTAATCCTGTTGTTATTGCAGGCTTTCCCGTTCTTAATAACTTGAGGGATGCCGTGGTTATTAAGGATTCTTTATTACGCACAATCGATTCCGTTTACTATTTCAATAGTTGGGGCGGCGCCGGCGGTAAATCGCTCGAAAGAATTTCTCCATCGGGCGGCTCCCTTGATTCGGCAAACTGGGCAGAATGTCGGTATTCTTCGGGCTCTACGCCGGGCAAAGTTAACTCAGTTTCGCAAAAAAATTATGACGTTGCAATTACCCGCTTTTTTACCGACCCACCCTTCCCATTGCAGCATCAAAAAGTTAACTTGTTTTGCGTCCTTAAAAATATTGGCAAAAAAACTCTTTCTTTTAATTTAACTTTGTTAATTGCAAAATCTTCTAATGGTTACGTTCCCGTCTTTAATTCCGGTAATTTTACGCTCCAACCAAACGACTCAATTAACAAACGGCTCGATTACTTAATCCCAGATCTTAACGATGTTTATTCATTAAAAATAAAAGCTAATTCGTCTGCAGATGAAAACCCTTCCAACAATTCCGATTCACTTACGATTTTTCCCGTCTATCCCAAATCGTCTTTGGTAATTAACGAAATAATGTACAATCCGGAAGACGAACCGGAATGGGTTGAATTTTTTAACACAACAGACGATACGCTTAATATTCTGAATTGGAAAGTAGCCGACGTTTTAACTACGCCGGACACTTCCTTTTTAACTAATTCTTCTTATTACATCTTGCCCGGCGAATATCTTGTGTTAGCAAAAGATTCTTCTTTCTTTAATTTTCACAAACTAAGCCGTAACGTAATAATTACAGATTTTGCCAATTTGAACAACGGTAAAGACGGCGTTAAAATACTTGACGGGACAAATAACTTAATAGATTCGGTGTTTTACTCGGACAACTATTTCCATGCAAACGGCCGTTCAATTGAAAGAGTTTCGCCTTCTAAACCCTCTAATGATTTAAATAATTGGAAAGTCTCAAAAAGTAAGTATTTCAGTACGCCGGGCATTATTAACAGCGTCTCGCCAAAAAATTATGACGTTTCAATTGACTCGATTTTTTGCTCTCCCCCTTATCCTCAAAGCTCTCAAGAAATTACAATAAACGCTATCGTTAGAAACAACGGGATGAAAAACCTCGGCAATCTGCCAATAATTTTTTATGTTTTTAATGGTTCAAAATATGAACAGTTCGATTCCTTAACTATTCAATATTTGAACGATCATGATTCAACAATTGCCAAAAGTTCACGCGGGCAAATTGTACGGGACAGTTTAAAAATTAAAGTCGTTGCAGGACTTAATAATGACCAGGACACCACGAACAATTATTACTTAAAAACCATTTACTCTAACAATGCCAAAGGAAAATTATTTATTTCTGAAATAATGTGCCGTCCCAAAGCCGGAAGTCCACAGTGGATAGAATTAGCAAATATTTCCGGCGATGAAATAAATTTAAATAATTGGACTTTAACAACAAATTCAAAAACTTTTATTTTGCTTTCTCCTGCACGGTGCTTAACAATTCTCCCGCATTCATTTTTTGTAATAGCCACAGATACTTTAGCCACTCTGCCTCAGGAAACACCTTTACTAACAATACCAAAATTACGGTTGAGATTTTATTCCGACAAAATTAAACTTTCCGATTTCAGAGGCGAGACCATCGACAGCGTTTTTTATTCTCGAAATTGGAGGGTTATTACAAGTCATTCCATAGAGAAAATCAATCTTTCCTCCTACACCAACGATTCTACAAATTGGTTCTTTTCTCTTGCGCAAAACAATTCCACTCCCGGCGCAAAAAACTCCGTCGCCACTTTAACAGCCTATCCATTAAACTCCTGTGCAATTAATGAAATAATGTTCAACCCCGTCAAAGGCAATGCCGAATATGTTGAGATACTAAACAAATCCGGTTCTTCAATAAATATTGGCGGGTGGTATTTGTCAACCTCGGCTGCTAACGGCTATTTTCTCCGCTTCAATAATTTTGTTTTGCAAAAGAATTCTTTTTACCTCTTAGCTTCCGATTCTTCAATCTACTCCACATTCAACTACTTAACAGCTGACGACAAAATAAGAATTGTGAATTCCTCCTCGCTTAATATCTCCAATTCCGGCGCGCCAATTGTTTTGAAAGACGCGTTTGGGAACGTAATTGACTCTGTGTTTTTTCAGCCCTCATGGCACAACAAAAACATTTTGAACACGGACGGCAAATCGCTTGAAAGAATAAATCCATTGCTCAACAGTAACGATGCCTTTAATTGGAACACGTCGGTTGCGGCTAATGGAGGAACGCCCAACAAAGTTAATTCAATTTACACGCAAACGGCAAAAACCAAATCCGCTTTGAACATCTCTCCCAATCCTTTTTCGCCGGACAACGACGGCTTTCAGGATTTCACAATTATTTCTTTCAAACTCGCCGCTCCGGAATCTCAGGTAATGATTAGAATATTTGATGATCACGGCAGGCTTGTTAGAACTTTAGTTAACAACCAAGCCTTTTCCTCAAGCGGCTCCGTTGTTTTCGACGGTTTGGACGATAACGGCAATTTGTTACGAATGGGAATTTATTTAGTGCTTGTTCAAAGCGTTAATGAAAAAAACAAACAAGCGCAAACGTTAAAAGGCGTTTTGGTCTTAGCTCACAAATTAAATTAAGCTTTTTTGAAAACAATCGCCGTCCATTCTCCCTCGACGAGCGAATCTATTGTTTTTAAATTAGCCGATTCGTATTGCTCAACTATTTCGGCCCTATCGGAGGTCAACACCCCCGAGAGTATTATTTTACCGTCCTTTTTCGTCCTTTCCACCAAATCGTCTCTGATTTCTCTCAACACATTCTTGTTAATATTTGCCAACGTCAAATCGAAGTCTCTTTCTTCAACGTCTTGCGCCTCGCCCGTTCTAACTTCAACTTCAGATTTAACTTTGTTTTTTTCAACGTTTTCAATTCCATTCAAATAGCACCATTCATTATTGTCAATAGCCACAGCGCTTTGCGCTCCAAGCATTACCGAACCTATTGACAATATTGCCGTTCCGCTACCAACGTCCAACACTTTGTCTTGCTTTTTCAAATGTTTTTCAAGCAATCTTAAAACCAATCTTGTCGTCTCGTGATCTCCCGTTCCAAAAGACATTTTCGGGTCTATTTCTATTACAATTTCATCCCTCTCTTTTTTGTAACTCTTAAACGACGGCTTAATAATAATTTTAGGGCTAACCTTAATTACGTCAAGGGTCTTCTCCCACTCTTCATTCCAATTCTTTTCGGCAATATTGCTAATGAGTACGTCAAAACTCTCAATCAAATTTTCCTTAATTAACCGGCTTAGCAAACTTTCAAAGTCTTTAACTTTTAAGTTAGATTTTTCCTCCGCGTAAACGGCAAGGAAGTTTTCCCTCTCCAGAACGCCCAGTATTTCCAATTCCCACATAATTCCGCTTAGAATGTCGGGCAGAAAAGGTTTGGTCGTTATTTTAAATTCCAAATAATTTTTCATTCCCTTTTTGAAATACCTTTTCAATTTTCCACCAAACCAATCTATTTCTTTCGATGTAAATTATCAATGCTTACGATTAATTAAAATTTAAGAGTTTCATTTCGAATTAAATGTAAGGTTAGGAAAAGACCCTGAGAATTAAAGAAAGGATAGGGAAGCCTGAACAAAGGCTTCCCCTAAATATTTATTTTAATTTAAATGTTACGGGAATTGCAACCTGAACTTTTACCGGCTTGCCTCTTTGAGTTCCGGGAACAAAATGTAATTTTCTAACCGCTTGCAACGCCGCTTCGTCGCAGCCGTAGCCAATGCCTTTAATAATTTCAGCTTTTTTAACGTTTCCTTTTTCGTCCACGTAAGCTTTTACAAAAACTCTTCCTTCAATGCCTTGCACTTTTGCTTGCTCGGGATATTTAATATTTTTTGCCAGCGCCGCTACTCCGCCAATTATTTGGGGCATCGATTCAACCGCCACAAAATAATCGTTCCTATTAAAATTATCGTCGGCAACAGTAACATCGTAGGCTGATTTTATTGACCTTCCATTGTCCTTGAACGTCGGAAGCTTGTGTTTGCTAATAATATCGACTATGTCATTTTCAATGGCTTTATTGTTTAACATAAAGTCCGGTTCAGTGAAAAACTTAATGTAATCCAATTTGCCTTCCGGACTAACAAAAAGTCTAAGTACTAACCTGAATTTTTTACTGTGCTTCTTTAAATAATCTTTTAATTCCTTATTTAAACTTGAAGGAATTGTTACGTGAAAATATTCGCGTGAAATCCTTTTGCCTTCCCGGTTAATCACCGGATGACTTGCAAAGAAATGGTACTCAGCTTCGTAGTTTGGAATTATTTTTTTGCGTTTGCTTGTATTTGAACAAGCCGCTAACAGCGCAGCTAAAAATATGATTGCTATTTTTTTCATGATTGCCTCTTAAAGTTTGTTATTAATAATTACTTCGTTGGGTAATTTTGCACTGACATTAACGGGCGGCAAACTGTGTAATAACGCCCTTATCGTAGTTTGCTGATATTCAATAGCGCTTTTTGCGTCCTTTAGTTCGTTCTTGTAATCGCGTGCAAGCGAATAAAACAACAGCGCCAGAACAAGAAAAGCTACGCTTAACGCGTATGTGATTGCGGTTTGAATGTTTATTTTAAATTTAATTCCGCCCGTTTGCTGCCTTTCTAAAATATTGTTTAAAATTTTTTGCTCTACTTTCACGGGTAGTTTTTCCTTTGAAGATTCAACGCCCGCTTTAAGCAAGTTCATTTTTTTGAAGTATTCCTTTGCTTTGTCATCTTGCGCAATGCCCGAAAACATTAACGATTCTTCCGCCGGGGTCAATTCTCCATTAAAATAACTGTCGATGGTCTCAATGTAGTTTTCCATTTTATTTCCTTAACTAAAAATTTTTGAAATCTCTTTTATTAACTTCTTCCTCGTCTTAAACAGTCTGCTTTTAACCGAGCTAACTGTTCTGTCCGTTATTTCCGCTATTTCACTGTAGCTTAATCCCCCGTATTCCTTTAGAACAAAAACATCTTTGCTTAGCTCCGGTATTTTGTTCAGTTCCGCTTCAATTATCTGACTCAATTCCTTTAGCTCAAATTTTTCCGGAATTGTTTTCTCGTCTTCTTTCAATTTGTTTTCAAATTCCGCTTCGTCAATGTTAGCGGACTTGCTAGCCTTGCTTCTAAATATTCCAAACACTTCGTTTCTTGCCACGGTAAAAATCCAGATTTTTATTTTCTCATGTTCCCTAATAGAATCGAGGTTTTCAAAAAGCTTTAAAAAAGTTTCCTGAACTACGTCCGCCGCAACGTCTTTATTTTTAAGCATTCTCAAAGCGTAGTTGTAAACGGCGTCTTTGTTAGTTTCGTAATACTTCAAAAATAAAAGTGTTTTCTCGTCCAAATATTTTTCCGTTCTTTTATTTAATAGATGAAATAACCGCGTTAAAGTTGCTCTTTAATTTCCAAATGCACCAAATATTTCTTCGAAATCAAAGTCCATTTAAAATGGTTTTATTTTTTTATTCTTAACAGATTTCAGATATTTGTAAAAACAAATATTTAAATTAACCAATAAAATCAATGTTCAGAAGAATATCGTTCCTAAATCACCTAATTATTTTAATTGTTTTAACATCTTGCAATTCCAACCGCGAAAAGACTGCGGGGAAAATTTTCCACGACGATCTTAATAGAACAATTTCATTTAGCCAGGTTCCAAAACGAGTTATTACGCTTGCGCCTAATTTAACCGAGTTCTTTTACTCGCTGGGATTGGGAAACAAAATTGTAGCCAACACAACCTACTGCAATTACCCGCCGCAAGCTAAACTAAAAGAAAAAGTCGGAGATTTAATTTCCCTAAATTTCGAAAAAATTCTCTCTTTGAAACCCGATTTAATTTTCATTACTGTTGAAGGAAATTCAAAAAGCAATTTCAGCAGATTGCTCGATTTGGGACTGAATGTTTTTGTTTCCAACCCACGTAATTACAAAGGCATAAAGAAAACCTTAACGGACATCGCTTCAATTTTCGGGCGGGAGAAAGCTGCCCGGCGTTTAATTGCTCAATGGGATTCAACGGTTAATCGCGTTTACAAACTTTCGCGTAAGCGGAACGCTCTTAAAACAATGTTCGTCGTTTCGCTCTCGCCGCTAATGCTTGCCGGTAAAAATACTTTCATCAACAGCTTCCTGCAAATCTGCAATCTGCAAAACATAGCAAGCGCCGCCCCGTCAAACTACCCGATTTTTAACAGGGAAAAAATCCTTCAAATTAATCCGGAGGTAATTCTTCTGCCTGAAGGAATGACTAAAAATATTAAAGTAGACTTACTTGCCGCCTACCCTGAATGGCGCGGACTTAACGCCATTAAAGGAAATAAAATATTTTTGCTTCCGCCCGATTTATTTTTAAGGCCCGGTCCGCGGTTCGTTCAAGCGGTAAAATATTTATTTCAAAAAATAGAAGGTTCTCAAAACGGCTCCCAATGAATGCCGCCGCACGGAATGTAATCTTTCCTAACATGTTCGTCGTGTTTCATGCACAACACAGCTGATTCGTCGAAATGCCTGCAATTCCCGCAAATTGTGTCCAACACTACTTCTTTATTTTCCGATTGAAACTTTTTGTATTGAACTACGAATGGATAAATTACAATCAAAAAAAAGAATGCCGTCCCGGCAATCCACCTGAATTGAAAAGTTAAATAGTAAGAAAGGAACCAAATTACGGCAATCGCCAAAGCACTGCGAATTAAGGCTTTGTAAATAATACTCCCCATTAACCCCCCGGAAATAAAGGGCGAACCGGTTCTGCTATTTTTTTAATCTTCGGCATCTTCCTGAAAGTCCTTCATCATTGCTTCAAATTGATTAAAGTAAAGTGCCTGAGGTCCGTCGCTCAATGCCTTTTCAGGCTCGGGATGAATTTCCACCATTATTCCATGCGCACCGGCGGTTTTGGCGGCTTTTGCCATCGGAACCACAAGATCCCTAATGCCAACAGCATGAGACGGGTCTACTATTATTGGCAAATGCGTGAGACTCTTTAATAACGGTACCGCGCTTAAATCCAGCGTGTTTCTCGTAGCGGTCTCAAAAGTCCTGATTCCCCTCTCGCAAAGAATAACCTGCCTGTTGCCCTGAGCAAGAATGTATTCGGCGGCGTTCAGCCATTCTTCAATCGAGGACATCATTCCTCGTTTTAACATTACCGGTTTGTGAATTTTGCCTACCTCTTTTAATAAAGCAAAGTTCTGCATGTTCCTTGCCCCGATTTGAATAATGTCCGCTTGCATTGCAATTTTTCTTACGTCGGCGGAATTCAAAGCCTCAGTAATAATAGGCAAATCGTAAGTGTTGCCAGCTTCTTTCAAGTAGTTTAAACCCTCGAAGCCCAGCCCCTGAAAACTGTAAGGTGAAGTGCGAGGCTTAAAACAACCGCCGCGCAAAATGTTCCCGCCGTAATTGCTAACCTCCGCCGCGCAAGTTAATATCTGGTCTCTCGACTCCACAGAGCATGGGCCTGCAATTACTACAAAATTGTCCCCGCCAATTGTTACGTCCTTTATTTTGATAATAGTATCTTCTTTCTTGTATTCGCGGCTTGCAAGCTTAAAACCTTTTTTAACCTTTATTGCTATTGATTTCTTCGCTGCTTCTTTTCTCCCGCCCGCTTTCTTTTCGGTCTTTTCAAAAGCCATTACAGTAGGT
>JALWSN010000523.1 GCA_027080245.1 Ignavibacteriales bacterium
ATTTTTTGTTAGAAATAAAGAACGGAAAGTTAACAATTTACGCTACGGATTTGGAGATTTACCTAATTTCGTCGATGCCCGTAGCCACCGACACCGAATTTTCCGCGCTGCTTCCAGCCCGCAGATTTTACGATTTGGTCCGCTCGTTCAACGAATCGGACATTAGATTTGAAATTGAAAGCAACGACACAATTTTCTTAATCACCCCAAAGGGGCGTTACATGTTTAATTATTTGCCGAGCGACGAATACCCCAGAATTCCCAAGTTTCCTGACGGGGAAGGCGATGCCGAATTGAAAGAAATTTCAATTAAAGGGGAAAATTTAAGCTACTCACTCGAAAAATCAATTTTTGCAATCAGCAAGGAAGAAGTGCGCCCGGCAATGATGGGGCTTTTATTTGAGTTCGAACAGGAAGGTTTGCGGTTTGTAGCCACCGACGGGCACAGGCTCGTTAATCTGCTCGACAAAAACGTCAAGTACGATTTCGCCGGGCAATACATTGTGCCGGAAAAAGCCGTGAGCATTCTTGCAAAATTACTTGGCGACAAGGATGTTAAAATTTTCATGAACAGCGCCCACATTTCATTCAAAATGGACAATATTGAATTAATCAGCAGGTTAATAAATTACAAGTATCCCGATTACAAAGCTGTTATTCCTTACGAAAACGAATACGAGCTTTTGGTGAACAGGGATGAATTGTTGAATTCGCTGCGCAGAATGTTGTTGTTTGCGATTACGAAAATCCGCAAAGTTACGTTTAACGTTTCGGAAGACAAATTGGAAATATTTGCCGAGGACGTTGATTCAGGCGCAAACGCCGACGAAACTCTGGAGTGCGTTTACAACGGTCCGCCGGTAGAGCTTTCCTTCAATGCGGCGTTCTTAAGCGATTTGCTGGCGCATCTTGGCGAACAGGAAAAGGTGATTTTCAAGCTGCACAACGAAAGCAAAGCCGTTTTAATTTTGCCCGGCGAACCCAAGGAAAATTTCGATTTATTAATGCTAATGATGCCTATTCGCACTAATTAAAATGGTTTTGAAATCTATTTCATTAATAAATTTTAGATTGCACAAAAATAGTTCTTTGAATTTTTCCGAAAAAATAAATTTCATTGTCGGCGGCAATGGTCAGGGCAAAACCACGCTTCTGGAAGCCATTTACTATTTAACGACTACCAAAAGTTTTGTTGCAACCACGGACGCCGACGCCGTTAGATTTGGCGAGCGCTCTTTTGAACTGAACGGCGAGTTTAAAAATCAAACGGAAAACAAAATAAGGATTTTTTACTCGAAGGAAACCGGCAAAAAACAAATTTTTTTGAATAAAAAACAAATCGTAAAATCCTCGGCAATAATCGGGAAGTTCCCCGTTGTTACGCTAACGCAAGCGGACCACTACATCACCAAGGGCTACCCCGAAGAGAGAAGAAAATTTGTAAATTCGGTGATTTCGCAAGCAAGCTCAACTTACTTGAACTACTTGATTGAATATAACAGAATTTTACGGCAGCGCTCTTCTTTGATGCAAAGGATTAAAGAAAATTATTCGGAAAAATTGTTGAACGAATTTGACGCATGGACGGAATATTTAATTTCGAACGGAGTTGAAATTGTTAAACATAGATTGAGTTTTGTAAAAGAATTTAACGAGTATCTTAAAGAAGCTTACGCGAACATAATGCTGCAAGAGGAAATTCCAATCATTAAATACAAATTCCTTGAAACATCGGACGAGAAAAACGCAGAAGAGTTTTTCAGGAAAGAATTACGCGCAAGACGGGACGACGAGCTGCGCCGTGCCGCTAATTTGGTTGGGCCTCACCGGGACGAGTTCCGATTTTATTTTAACAATCTTGAGCTGCGTAAATTCGGCTCTCAGGGGCAGCACAAAACATTTCAGATAGCCCTCCGCTTCGCTCAATTTTTTTACTTAAAAGACAAACTCAACAAAACGCCCATCTTTTTAATGGACGACATTTTCGGCGAGCTGGACGCATTCCGCTCGACAAAAATAAGCGAGTACTTAGGGAAAATAGGACAGGCGTTCATTACGCTTACCGATTTTTCGAACTACGAAGAAATTTTGAACGCGGAGAACGACAAATTAATTAAAGTGGAAAACGGCGAGTGCGTTTATGAATGAAATCAAATCGATTGCCGAAGTAATGAACGAAGCCAAGGAATTGGAACGTTTTCGCACCGCCGTAAGCGGTTCCAGAGTTTTAAGCGAATTTAAGAAAATTTTCCCGGAGCTTAAAAAAGTGGCTCGCCCGAGGAAAGTTGAAAACGGGACGCTTTTCCTCAGGGTGGAAGACTCCGTCTGGCGTAGCGAACTTAATCTTAGAAAACATTTAATGATAGAAAAAATAAATTCTCACTACGAGAAAAAAATTGTTAAACAAATCAGATTTCTGTAGAAAAACAAAGGTGTGAAAATTGACTAAATCAGAAGCGCAAAAAAACTACACCGCTAAAAACATTAACGTGCTTAAAGGGCTGGAGGCGGTGCGTAAGAGACCGGCAATGTACATCGGAGACGTAAGCTCGCGCGGCTTGCATCATCTTGTAAACGAAGTGGTGGACAATTCCATCGACGAGGCTTTAGCCGGCTACAACGACAAAATTACCGTAACAATAAACGAGGACGGCAGCGTAACGGTGGAAGACGCCGGACGCGGAATACCGGTGGACATTCACCCCGTGGAGAAAAGATCCGCCCTCGAAGTTGTAATGACCGTACTACACGCAGGCGGCAAATTCGACAAAAATTCTTACAAAGTTTCCGGGGGTTTGCACGGTGTGGGAGTTTCCGTTGTTAACGCCCTTTCCGAATGGTGCCGAGTGGAAGTTAAAAGAAACGGCAAAAAATATTTTCAAGAATACAAAAAAGGTGTTCCCACTTGCGAAGTGAAGGAAATTGGCAAAGCAGGCAAGAACGACACGGGGACGAAAATTACTTTCATGCCAGACAGGGAAATATTCCGCACGACGGATTTCAAGTTTGAAATTCTTTCAGAAAGAATGAAGGAACTTGCCTACCTGAACAGAAACGTGACGATTAAAATTGCCGACAAGCGGAACGGGAAAGAGGAAGTCTACCATTTCAAAGGCGGGATTGTTGAATTCGTAAAATTCCTGGACGAAAAAAGAAACCCGTTGCACAAGCCCATTTACATTTCGGGCGAAAAAGAAAACACACCCGTAGAAATAGCTTTTGAATACACAAACAGTTATTCGGACAATATTCATTCGTACGTTAACAACATTAACACAATTGAAGGGGGAACGCACCTTGTTGGGTTCAAAACGGCTCTTACGCGAACTTTCAACAATTACGCCGCCAAGAACAACTTAATTAAAGAAACAAAGAAAGGGAAAATAACTCTTACGGGCGACGATTTCCGCGAAGGATTGACCGCTGTAATTTCCGTAAAGGTAATGGAGCCACAGTTCGAAGGGCAAACAAAAACCAAACTGGGCAACAGCGAAGTTAAGTCGATTGTGGAAACAATCGTGGGCGAAAAATTAAACGACTATTTGGAAGAGCATCCTTCGGTAGCGAAAAAAATAATCGAAAAATGCGTAAAAGCCGCGGAAGCCCGCGAAGCCGCGCGGAAAGCAAGGGATTTAATACGCCGTAAGAACGCCCTGGATACATTGCACTTGCCGGGCAAACTTGCCGATTGTTCCATTACCGACCCCGAGCATTGCGAAATTTACATCGTCGAGGGAGATTCCGCCGGCGGCTCGGCAAAGCAGGGCAGAGACAGGCGCTTTCAGGCAATACTGCCAATCAAAGGTAAAATATTAAATGTGGAAAAAGCCAAGCTGAACAAGATTCTTGAAAACAACGAAATTCAGGCGATTGTTTCGGCGATTGGGGCGGGAATCGGTGCGGATTTCAACCCGGACAAAGCCCGCTACGGCAAAATAATAATAATGACCGACGCCGACGTGGACGGCAGCCACATCCGCACGTTGATTTTAACTTTCTTTTACCGCTACATGAAAGAGCTGATTGCCGAGGGCAAAGTTTACATCGCTCAGCCCCCGCTCTACAAAATCAAAAAGGGGAAGGAAGAATATTACGCCTTCGACGACGTTGAAAGGGACGAAATCCTGAAACGGTTCAAAACAAACGGGGAAAATGCGCCGAAAGGAGTTACGATTTCCCGCTACAAAGGCTTGGGCGAAATGAACCCCGAACAGCTCTGGGAAACCACAATGAACCCCGAGACGCGAACGATACTGCAAGTAACGCTCGAAGGACTGGAGACGGACAAAATTTTTGAAACTCTAATGGGCGACGATGTTCAACCCCGAAGAGAATGGATTGAGCAGAACGCCAAATACGCTAATCTTGATGTTTAACTACTCTAATTAAAGGAATATTGAAAATTATGGCGACAATTTTTGAAAAAATAGTACCTGTTTCGTTAGAAGAAGAAATGAAATCCTCTTACATCGACTACGCAATGTCGGTAATAGTTGCTCGCGCGCTGCCGGATGTAAGAGACGGACTTAAACCTGTTCACAGGCGCGTTCTCTATGGAATGCACGAGTTGGGAGTTACTTACAACAAGCCGTTTAAAAAATCCGCAAGAATAGTTGGTGAAGTTTTAGGTAAGTACCACCCGCACGGCGATTCCGCCGTTTACGACACAATGGTAAGAATGGTGCAGGATTTTTCCCTGCGTTACCCACTGCTGGACGGGCAGGGCAACTTCGGTTCGGTGGACGGAGATTCCCCTGCGGCAATGCGCTACACGGAAGTGCGCATGGCAAGAATTGCCGAGGAGATGTTAAGGGATTTGGACAAGAACACAGTGGACTTCGTCCCGAACTTCGACGACACTTTGCAGGAGCCGACCGTGTTGCCTTCCTACCTACCGAATCTGCTGGTCAACGGAGCAAGCGGAATAGCCGTGGGAATGGCTACGAACATTCCCCCTCACAATTTGACGGAGGTAATTAACGGACTTGTGGCTTTAATCGACAATCCTAAAATGCCGGACGAGGATTTGTTGAAACATGTTACTGCGCCGGACTTCCCGACCGGAGGAATTATTTACGGCTACGAAGGAGTAAGGGAAGCCTACCTTACTGGCAGGGGCAGAATTGTAGTACGGGCGCGCGCCAATATTGAAATTCACAAAAACGACCGCGCTACAATTGTAATTACCGAACTACCTTATCAGGTAAACAAAGCTAACTTGATTGAAAAAATTGCCGAACTGGTAAAATCCGGCAAGATTCAAAACATCACTAACGTGCGGGACGAAACCGACAGGGACGGCTTGCGCGTTGTGATTGAAATGAAAAAGGACGCGCAGCCCACCGTAATTTTAAATCAATTGTTCAAGCATACTCAGATGCAAACCACGTTCGGCGTAATAATGCTGGCATTGGTTAACGGCGCGCCCAAAGTTCTTACGCTAAAGCAAGCAATGCAATACTTCCTTGAGCATCGGATGGAAGTGCTGATTAGAAGAACAAAGTACGAACTTGAAGCCGCCGAAAAACGCGCGCACATTCTGGAAGGCTATATTATTGCGTTGGATAACATCGACGAAGTAATCGCGATAATTAAAAAATCCCGCAACGTGGAAACTGCAAAAGCCAACTTAATGAAGCGCTTCAAGCTTTCCGAGGTTCAGGCAAAAGCTATTTTGGACATGCGTTTGCAAAGGCTTACGGGACTTGAAAGGAAGAAAATAGAGAACGATTACAAAGAAACAATTAAATTGATTGAGAAATTACGCGGGATATTGGACAACGAGACGTTAAGATTCAAAATAATCAAGGACGAGTTAATTGCCTTAAAGGAAAGATACGGCGACGAGCGCAGAACTGAAGTAGTTTACGACACACAGGACTTTTCGCTAGAGGACATAATAGCTCAGGAAGACGTGGTTGTCACAATTTCACACAGGGGTTTTATTAAACGCTTCCCCGTTAGCGGTTATAAGCGCCAGGCACGCGGCGGCAGAGGCGTAATTGGCGCGGGCACAAAGGACGACGATTTCGTAGAGCACATGTTCATTACTTCCACGCACAATTATATTTTGTTCTTTACCGACAAGGGAAGATGTTACTGGCTGAAGGTTTACGAAATTCCGGAAGGCGGACGAGCCGCCCGGGGCAGAGCGATTATTAATTTAATTCAGAAAGAAAAGGACGAAAAAATTACAGCATTCGTTGCGGTAAAAGAATTTTCCGCGGACAAATATTTAATGATGGTTACCCAGCAGGGAACGGTTAAAAAGACTTCCCTGGCGGCTTATTCTCACATTCGCAAAGGCGGGATAATAGCCATTAACCTTGCCGAAGGCGACAAGCTTGTGGAAGTAAAAATGACCGACGGCAACAACGACATAATCATCGGCTCGAGGAACGGGATGGCAATTCGATTTAGCGAGCGCGACGTAAGAGAAATGGGCAGAACAGCAACGGGAGTGCGCGGCATTAAACTTTCGGCGGACGACAAAGTGATTGGATTTATTGTTGTACGTTCAATTGCCACTTTGCTTGTGGTTACGGATAAAGGCTACGGCAAGCGGAGTAAAATTTCCGACTACAGATTAACCCACCGCGGCGGCAAGGGAATTATTACAGTAAAAACAAACGAGAAAAACGGTAAGTTAATTGCAATGAAGGAAGTTAACGACAATGACGAGCTGGTAATAATTACCAACATGGGAATGGTAATTCGCCAAAGCGTTCGCGACATTCGAGTAATGGGCAGAAACACTCAGGGTGTTAAGGTAATTAATCTTAAGGAAGGCGACTCGATAGCCGACATTGCGCGAGTAATGGAAGAAAACAACGAGCTAAACAACAAAAACGATAAACAAGAAACAGACAGCGGCTTAATTTAAGCCGCTTTTTTTTGCGAGGTGTAAAATGGAAGGTAAAAAAGAATTGAAATTGAATTCAAAGTGCGTTCACGCGGGAATCGACGAATATGAGTTCGGACCGGTTGTGCCGCCAATCTACCAGACTTCAACGTTCAAGTTTGCTTCTACGGAGCAAGGCGCAGCGTTGTTCAAAGGGGAAGCCAAGGGCTACATTTACACAAGGCTTTCCAATCCCACAATCGAAGCGATGGAAAACGCTGTGGCGGATTTGGAAGAGGGCTACAAAGCTCTGGGCTGCTCGAGCGGGATGTCCGCAATTACTACGGCATTAATGGCGCTAATTAACGCCGGCGATCATGTGATTTGTTCCAAAGCCGTTTACGGACCTACGACAAATTTGATTAAGGATATTCTTGGCAGGTTTAATATTGATCACACATTTGTTGATACGACGAAAATTGAAAATGTTAAAGCCGCTATTACTGACAAGACAAAGGTGGTTTACATAGAGACCCCCGCAAATCCGACGTTGGACATTACGGACATTGAAGAGACGGCTAATTTAGCGCACGAGAACGGAGCGCTGCTAGTAGTGGACAATACGTTTTTGAGCCCGGCGTTGCAGCAGCCGTTAAAATTAGGCGCGGACGTGGTTTTGCACAGTATGACGAAATTCTTAAACGGACATGCGGACGTTGTAGCGGGCGTTCTGGTGGCAAAGAACGAAGAGCTTTACTTAAAATTAAAAGGAACGCTTAAACAATTGGGCGGGGTGATTGATCCGTTCAATGCGTTTTTGGTTCACCGGGGAATTAAAACGTTGGGATTGAGAATGGAAAAACATTGCGCCAACGCTCAGAAGATTGCTGAGTTTTTGGAAAGGCATCCCAAAGTAGCTTGGGTTAGTTATCCCGGGCTGGAAAGCCATCCGCAACACGAAGTGGCTAAAAAGCAGCAATACGGTTACGGCGGAATGATTTCTTTTGAATTGAAAGGCGGACTGGAAGCCGGCAAAACGGTGATGGATTCGGTAAAGCTTTGCACGCTGGCGGTAAGCTTGGGCGGCGTTGAGACGTTAATTCAGCATCCGGCAAGCATGACGCATCTTTCAATGGGCAAGGAATTACGGGAAGCCGCGGGCATTACAGACGGATTGGTAAGGCTTTCGGTTGGAATTGAAGACGCCGACGATTTGATTGCGGATTTGAGTCAGGCGCTGGAGAAGATTTAGGACTTTCACAATGAACGCTAAGGACACAAAGGATAAATCTTTGTGTGCTTTGTGAGATTTGATAATTTTTAAAATCAACCCTCTTCAATTTTGTAAAAAATTCTCGAATGCTTAAATTTGCGTGTTCTTTCAAAAGATTTACGGCGTTCGCAGAACTTAATAGGGAAGCCGGTTAGAATCCGGCGCTGCCGCGCAACTGTGAAGGACGTAATCAATAAGCATTACGCCACTATTAAGCTCGCTTAATGGGAAGGCGCTTATTGATGTCCGAAGCCAGGAGACCTGCCGTAAATTTCATTATTAATCAACCTTCGACGGCGAGGTTAGATTAATTCAAAAGCCCTTTCTAACGGAGCTAAATTGTTTTAATCGCCCCCATCGAAGTTACTTTAAAAACAAAAACAAGGAGTAACTTCAATGAAACGAAATATTTTTTTCGCTTTTGTTTTTTTCGCAAGCACCTTTGCGCTGAACGCTCAAAATAATTTAAAGTACAAACTTCGGGTAATTGTTGTTTCGGCAAACAGAACCAACACACCTGAAAAAGAGCTTGCAAATTCAATTACAATAATTACCGCAAAACAAATTAAAGCCTTACGTAAAAATTCGTTAATCGACATTTTAAAAGACGCTCCCGGCCTTACTGTTATTGAGTCAGGCAACCACGGTTCTTTGACTTCGGTATTTTTAAGAGGAGCCGGCTCTCAACATACACTGGTGTTGATTAACGGAATTAAAGTAAACGATCCTACTTCGCCGGTAGGAGGATTTGATTTCTCGAATATTTCCCCTGATGAAATTCAACGCATTGAAATAATCCGCGGACCCCAAAGCACCCTTTACGGCTCCGATGCAATAGCGGGAGTAATAAATATTATTACCAACGCCAAATACGCCGGCAGAGAAATTTCGCTATTAGCGGAAGGCGGTTCAAATAGTTACTACAGGACGAACGTAAGTGCGCGCGGAAGCTCTGACGGCTTTTTTTATAACGTAGATTTTTCTCGTCAAGCATCCAAAGGATTTTCCATAATTAAAAATCCCCACGGCAACAGCGAAAGAGACGGCTACTCAAAAAACGTTTTTTCTTTCAACGCCGGCTATTCCTTTACAAAATCCCTTAACGCAAATTTTTACTACCGTTACTCGCTTAAAAAAGCCGACTTAGACGACACCTTCGGTTTTATTGACGACCCGAACTACACGACTAATTCGGAAAACCACCTTTTTAATTTAAATTTAAATTGGAATTCGTTTAACGACAAATGGCGGCAATCTTTTAAAGCCTCTTATTCCAAAGGGGCAACTCATACGGTAAATCCTAAGGACAACCTTTCGTCTGCGTTCTCCAAATCCTTTAATTACGGAAAGAGATTTCAATTTACATGGCAGAATAATTTTTACTTTATTAAAAATAACGTTGTTACCGTGGGATTGGAAAACTTAATCGAAAAGTCCACTACAAGCTATTATTCCGTTACTCAATGGGGACCTTACAAGAGTTTGTTTCCGGAAAAAGAGGCGGTTACCAACAGCGTTTATTTTCAGGACATGTTCAAATACAAAGGTAAATTATTTGTAACCGCAGGCGTTCGTTACGACCGTCACAAAAGATTTGGAGGAGTTGCTACCTACAGAATAGCTCCCGCTTACTACATAAGCTCGACAGCTACCAAATTGAAATTTACTTACGGTACGGGCTTCAAAGCGCCTTCGCTTTTCGATTTGTACGACGCCAACTACGGCAATCCCGATCTAAAACCCGAAAAATCCACCGGGTGGGATTTTGGCATTGAACAGTTTCTTTTTCATTACACGCTCTCTTTTTCTTTGACTTACTACAACACTCAGCTCGAAGATTTAATTGGATTCGACAGCAAGTTCAAAGCTATCAATATCAACAAAGCCGCAAGCACAGGAATTGAATTCGAAATTAACTGGAAGCCGAGTAAAACGCTTAACGGCAATTTAACCTACACTTACACAAAAGCGCTGAACAAAAGCCCAAACGACCCGGAGAAAGATTTGCAATTGCTAAGACGCCCGCGTAACAAAATAACTTTAGCCTTAAATTACTTGCCCATGTCAAAGTTAAACGTGGGATTGGATTACAACTACGTAGGCGTTCGTTACGACAAGAATTACAACGCTTTTCCAATTAAAAGAGTAGAACTGAAAAACTATTCTCTTTTGAACGCTGCGGTAAATTACAAATTAAACAAAGCGTTAACCTTCTATTTGAGATTTGTCAATCTATTGAACGCCAAGTATCATCAGGTCTTTGGCATATCCACCCTTGGCAGAAGCTTTTACGGCGGTGTTAACGTTAAGTTGTAAAAATTAAAAAGCCTTCCCCAATTATTCGGGAAGGCTTTCCTTTTTTTAAAACGCAAGCTGCGGAAACTATCTTGTGGAAGTTCCGTTTCTGTAAGAGATTTCTTCAACTTTTTCTTTAAATTTAACGCCAAGCTGGCGCAGCTCTTTCAGGACGCGCGTAAAAATAATCGGATGGGTTGGAATATGCACTCCCGCCAGCGGCATATTGTCCGTAAGCAATAATTTAGCCGCAATCCCCGCGGGCAAGCCAACGGTTTTACTGATTGCCGTCAATCCGTTGCCTTCGCCGTATTCAATTAAAGTGGAAGTGATTTTTCGCGATTTTCGTTCCTCGGGATAATTTGCGATGATTTCATGCTGAAGTATTATCATGTCCTTTGCGCCTTTGGGTAAAGGCATTTTCTCTTTTAGAAGCTTAATCATCACTTCCGCCGGAGTCCGCACGTTGCCGCCAATTTTTTCGTTAGAAAACAAGCCAAGCCAGCGCAGGTTGTCCATTATTTTTCCGGTAGGATTAATTTTCAGGAAGTTAGCCGTTCGTTGCTCTATGCTTAATCCCGAAACATTAATAGGCAGGAACATTTCCATAAACTCGGCGTAAGTGCGCTTGCTTAAATACGGCACAATCAGTCCTTCGTTGGGAATTCCCAATTTTACAATTTGGTCCCATGTTTCGCTCCAGCCGGGGTAACGAATTGTGCCTCGAATCATAGTTTTAACTTTTTCGAGTTTAAAAGTTTTTTTGTAAATCAACGAATCCCTGTTGGGGTAAGCCTCGAACTCTTCTTTAAATCCGTTAACTTTAACCCGCCAGGTTCTACGAAAAATATCATAATGCGGAAGTATTTTAATTTTGCCGTTTTCCATGTACTGAGCGCCGCTTTCTCCCGCCATTACTACGTTTCGCGGATTCCACGTAATACAGTACCTCAAAGGATTGGACTCGACGTCGGGCGCAGGCAAGCCGCTTCCGTAAGAGATAAAACTTTTAATGTAGCCGTTGGCTCTGCGCACGTCGTAAATCACTTTCATTGCGGACATGTGATCGATACCGGGATCTAGTCCCATTTCGTTGAGTATCAGAACATTTTTCTTAATTGCGTCTTTGTTTAAATCGTAAAGGCGGATGTCTTCGTAAGATGCCGAAATGCAATGTTTTCCGAAGGACAAAGAATCGAGCGCAATCAAATATTGAAATTTTGGGGCGAGGAAATTAATTACTACGTCGGCATTTTTGATTTGCGCATGGCGCATCCCTTCGTCGTTAACGTCGAACTCTACCGCAATCCCCCTGTCGTAGCCTGCGACGCGGGATTTTGCCAGTTCGTAATCCCTGTCGCAAACGGTAATTAGCCAATCGTACTTTTCGGCTTGTTCCAGCAAATACTTAATTAAATAAGGCGAGCTTTGCCCCGCGCCTAAAACCACAACTCTTTTCATTGGAATTTTCCTTGAAATAATGAAAGGCAAAATAGAACTAATTTAAAACTATCGAGTTTCGGAGAATTCATTTCACAAAAATTTTTTCAAGTAAATAAAATCAGGCGTTAAAGCGCCTTTGTGAGTTATTACCGCACCGGCAAATTCCGGAGGCAAATTCAGTTCGTTAAAGTCTT
>JALWSN010000524.1 GCA_027080245.1 Ignavibacteriales bacterium
GAACACGTTAAAGAAAACGTCTCCGCTAATGGCGGAACCGCCAAGACCGCAAATTACAACGTTTCTTATTTTCTCCGTCACAACGGAGCTTAAATTAAAATCGTTACCTTGCACAAATTCAATTTGTTCGTAAGAATTTAAGAGAACGTTAAATTGATTTTCAGAATCGTATTTTTTAATTAATTCAAAAATGTTCATTTGTCGCTCCTTTAATATTTCCGCCGTAATTTCAGCCGAAGTTTATTCTTTGTTTTACTCGATTTAATGAATATTAATTTTCATCTGTTTATATTTTTATTCCCGAATAGATGAGATTTCTCCCCCGCCGCTGGCGGAGTCGAAATGACAATTTACTTTTTCTGTCATATCGAGCGAAGCGAGATATCTCGTAGTTTATAATCATTCTCTTGTGTTTAAAAATCAATAATGTCTGTTTCTAAGCGTTAAATAGGTTCTAAGAATCTTCCATTAAATTGATTTTCAGTCCATTGTAAAATTCAGTCAATTTGTTTTTAATCTCGTTTTCTGTTTCCATTTGAAGGCATTCGGCTGCTAATTGTTTTACTTCGTCGAACCGGATGCTTCTGATTATTTTCTTAGCGTTCAACAATGCCGATGGCGCAACGCTAATGGAATCGAGCCCTAATCCAACCAGAAGGGGAATGGCAATTGGGTCTGCGGCCATTTCCCCGCACATCGAAGCGCTTACTTTTTTGCTTTTGCTTTCTTCGATTATGTGTGTAATTGTTTTAATTACCGACGGATGAAATTCCTGATACAAATCGGAAATCATTTCGTTGCCTCTGTCCACCGCCAGTAAATATTGGATTAAGTCGTTCGTTCCGATGCTAATAAAATCAACGTATTCGGCAAGCATGCCGGACAAGACGGCGGCGGAAGGCACTTCAATCATTATTCCAAGTTTCAGGCATTCGTTGAATTTAACGCCCGATTGCTCCAGCTCGGATTTGGCTTCCTCAATCAGAACCCGTGTGCGCGTAATCTCCTTTACGGACGCCACCATTGGAAGCATGAACTTAATATTACGGTGAATGTTGGCGCGTAAGATTGCTTTAATTTGAGTTTTGAAAATTTTTGGATTGTCCAGCAGCAGTCGAATTCCACGCCACCCTAAAAACGGGTTGGGCTCTTTCAAATCAACGGGCAAAACCTTGTCCCCGCCAATGTCGAACGCTCTTACAATTATTTGTTGCGGGTAAATTTTTTCGGCTAAATTTTTGTAAGTTTCAAATTGTTCGTCTTCGTCCGGGAAAGCCTCCGCAATGTCAAAAATTTGTTCGGTTCGCACAAGCCCAATTCCTTCTGCGCCGTTGTTTAACGCTACTTCAATTTCATTGGGCAAATCCAAGTTAGCCGTAATTTTAATTTCCTTTCCGTCGAGGGTAACCGAAGGTAAGTTCTTTAATTTAAGTAGCTCGGCGCCGTAACGGTTTAAATCCTCAAGTTTTTTTCGGTAGAATTCCAGTTGTTGGTTGTCGGGATTAACAATCACCTTGCCGTGAAATCCATCGACAATTAAATTGTCGCCCTGTTTTATTTTAGAACTCGCTTCAAGGATGCCCACAACTGCGGGAATATTTAACGAGCGGGCGACAATAGCCGCGTGCGAAGTCAATCCGCCAACTTCCGTAACGTAAGCTTTTGTGGCGGCGCGCGTAAGCAGCAAAGTGTCCGCAGGCGTAATTGTTCGTGCAACTACAACCATTCCCTTTTCAATTTTCGATTCCCACCTTTTCTTGCGGAGGTTCCGTATTATCCTGTTTTTAATGTCATCGATGTCGTGCGAGCGTTCCTTCAAATATTCCTCGCCGGAAGCAAGCATTAAACTTTGGTATTTCGAAATTTCCGAATCGACAATGAATTCGGGATTTTTCTTTTCCTTTTTGATTCTTTCAACAATGTTGCCGCGAACAACGGGGTCGTTCAAAATCATTAATTGCGCTTCGAAAATTGCCGCCCGTTTTTCTCCTAATTTGTCGATTGCAAGATTAAATATTTTGTTTAATTCCTTTTGAGACTTGGCAAGCGCTTCGTCTAAATTTTTAATGGCTTCCTTAACGTCCACTATTTCGGAATCGTCCACTTCAACAATTTCTTTCGAGAAGAGCAACGCCTTGCCAATCGCTATTCCTGGCGCCGCGGCAATACCTTTTAATACATTCCCCGTATTTTTACTCTTCATCGAACCCCCGCTCGAAATAACCGATTATTTCTTTTGCGGCTTCTTCCTCGTCCTCGCCGTTAAAAGTTAAAATTAACTTGCTTCCCTTAGCGGCGGCTAACGTCATCACGCCAATAATGCTCTTGCCGTTTATTTGCAAGCCGTCCTTGTGAATGAAAAAATCGCTTTTGTACTGCGAAGCCATTTTAACAATCGTAGCGGCGGGACGCGTGTGCAGCCCCGCGTTGTTTACTATTGTCACTTCCTTTTCAATCATTTGTTTCTTTCTACCAGTTTGTTTGCCAACCAAAAAAGCAATTGCCGCGCTTCCTCGTCTTCAACATTTCCTACCGCAGTTAACGCTTTTTTTGTGTACTTCGAAATTTCTTTTTTCGCCAATTCAAAAATATTTAATTCCTCGTAAAGCTTTTTAAATTTGGGAACTTCGGTTTCAGTAATTCCATTATTTTTAACAACGGCTTGAAATTCCTTTAGCCGTTTGCCTTTCGCCAGTTCGAGGGCTTTAAGCAAGAGGAAAGTCTTTTTCCCCTCGATTAAATCCCCGCCGATTTTTTTGCCAAGATTCTTTTCATCCGCTGCAATGTCCAAAAGGTCGTCCTGTATTTGAAATGCCATGCCAAGATTTCTTCCGTAAGCGCCAAGTTGTGAAATAGTTTCTTTGCCGCCTCCGCCAATTATTGCGCCTAATTTGCAGGACATTTCAATCAGCGCTGCAGTCTTTTTTTTAATCATCATTAAATAATCTTTAATCGTTACGTTCGACGTTTGTTCAAATTCCATGTCGTAACTTTGACCTTCGCAGACTTCCACAAATCCTTTAGTAAAGGTTTTGAAAATCTCAACGGGATTTGCGGCGGAATCTTTTAGCAGATAAGTA
>JALWSN010000525.1 GCA_027080245.1 Ignavibacteriales bacterium
AAAACCCAATCAAAAATTAAAGGACAAAGTTCCGACGACAAATTTGGTAATGAAATTGAATCCCAAAGCCGAATGGAAGCAAATTTTTAACGAAGCGTGGAGATTGGAAAGGGATTATTTTTACGATCCGAACATGCACGGCGTTAATTGGAAAAAAATCCACGACCAATACGCAGCGTTAATGAAGGACGTTGTTACAAGATGGGATTTGAATTATTTATTTGGCGAAATGATTGGCGAGATGAGCTCGTCTCACACCTACCGCGGCGGCGGGGACGTGGAACGCCCTAAATACGAAGGCGTTGGATTGTTGGGAATAGATTGGGAAATTAGCTCCGGGCATTACCGGATCAAAAAAATAATTAAAGGAGCGCAATGGGACGACGCCGAAGTTCGCTCGCCGTTGCTTACCCCTGGCTTAAACGTGCACAAAGGCGATTACATCCTTGCGGTTAACAATCATCCCATTGCCCCTCCCCTTTCGCCTTACGCCGCTTTCGAAGGCTTGGCCGGCAAAACCGTAGAGTTAACGATTAATTCGAAACCAACTTTTGACGGCGCAAGGAAAATTATTGTTAAAACTTTGCAGAGCGAGACCAGATTAAGAAATTTAGCCTGGATAGAAGCGAACAGAAAATACGTTGCAACAAAAACCAATGGAAAAGTCGGCTACATTTACGTGCCTAACACCGGAATTTTTGGTCAAAATGAATTGCTAAGGCAGTTCCTGGCACAAATCGACAAACAAGCATTAATAATCGACGAACGCTTTAACAGTGGCGGACAAATTCCTGACAGGTTCATTGAAATGCTGAACAGAAAGCCACTTGCTTACTGGGCGGTTCGCGACGGCAAAAATTGGCAGTGGCCGCCTTTCGCTAATTTCGGTCCTAAAGTAATGCTAATCAACGGCTGGAGCGGTTCAGGCGGGGACGCATTCCCGGATTTCTTCCGGAAAACCAAATTAGGAAAGCTAATCGGAATGAGAACCTGGGGCGGTCTAATCGGTTACACTGGTGTTCCTTCACTAATTGACGGAGGATTTTTAACTGTTCCTTCTTTCAGAATGTACAATCCCGACGGAACCTGGTTTAAGGAAGGTCATGGTGTTGACCCGGACATTAAAGTTGTGGCCGATCCCACACTGCTTGCAAAAGGGACTGACCCGCAGCTTGAAACGGCAGTTAAAGTAATTTTAGAAGAGTTGAAAAATAATCCCTACAAGATACCCAAACAACCTCCCTACGAAAAAAGGTAGGACTGCGTGACCAAAAAGGGGCTTTCTTTTGAAAGCTCCTTTTTTTATTCCCTTTCCGAGATACAAAATTTTGTTCTTGTTGAATTTACCGTTACCGGTACTTTGGGAATGGCGTTCTACATCGTCTCCTCTTCGATTAATCACACCGCTGCAAGTCCGTCTTCTCCCGCATTTTGCAGGATTCGCCGCAACAAGCTGGATGAATTCCTGGATGATTGAATGGATGCATGGATGGATGATTGGGGATGATTAAATTGGGATTCTTTACTGGTAACTTCCTAATGTTTTTACTTTTTGAAATAAGCTAATAAGGTTTTGATTTTTGTTTTGAGATATTTGTGTTATTAAGGTTTGAATTTCAAAATAAGGTTTTTTGAATTTAATAAAATCTTAAAATATTTTTTCCTCCGGCGCTCCACTTAAAGCCCCATTTATGCATTCATCAACAATCCAATCATCCAAAAGAGATGGAGTGGAGTTGGTGGAAAGTCTTAAGGAATAAGTCTTAAGTAACAAGTCTTAAGCGGTAAGTTTGCTACAAAGGTAGCATCCCCTCGGGAGTGAGTCCCAGAGGGACGACATCTTTGTAGAATTAAACCAAAGAACACGAAAAAGAGCTCCAGCGGAGCGGAACTTACACCTGATCTGTTCGTGTTAAAAATTCCAAGAACTCTACCCCCAAACCCCCTTCTCTTGCGAAGAGAAGGGGGCTTTTAAATGTGAACAACCCCTTTTTGAAGTTCTCCCTCCTCTTCCCAAAGGAAGGACAGGGTGGAGTTGGTGGAAAGTCTTAAGGAATAAGTCTTAAGTAACGAGTTTTAATCAATAAGAATTTATCGTTTCCTTTGAGACTTTTGACCTTTTTAGCTTTTCCTGTAAATTGTTTCCTCACCCTCACACTGCAGGTTCGAAAACCAATCCACTCTAAATCGCTTTGTTAAGTTGTATACGAACAAACACCTGCTTCGGCAGGGTTACAAGTAACGAGGGTGGGGAACAAATTTTATTTTTTTAAAATATTAAAAAATATTAATATATTAAGCGCTTTCGAATTATTATTTTGGTACGCTAAAATTTTGGTGAGAGAATGAAAGTAAAATTTTCGAAATTACAAATTATAATCCTCTCGTTCGTTTCTGCAGTCGTTATTTTAACTTCCGTTTACATTGTAAGCGCAAACAATAAATTTAATAGAGAAACGTTGGAAATGAGAGGAACACGCATAACAGCCCTGCTTTCCCAACGCATTCTTTTTAATTTAAAATTGGTTGCAAACGATCTTACTCTTCTTTCCAACGATATTGAAATTCAAGAATATTTCTCCTCTCCCCAAAAGAATAAAATATTCCCAATTAAAGAAGAAATTTTTAACTACTTAAAAAAGAGTAAATATTACGAAGCAATTAAAATATTCAACCGCGCGGGTAAAGCTATCCTTTCCGTTGGAAAGGTTAATGGAAAACCGAAAGTTTTTCCAACAGGCGAAATAACAAAAGAAGCCAAGCGGCTTTATTTTACTAAAACTTTGAATTCCCCTCCGGAAAAAATTTTAATTACTTCGCTTGCTTCAAGCGGTACTTTTGTTTTTTCCGCGCCTTTAGTAAACGCTTACGGAACGAGGCAAGGGGTAGTTTCTCTGAACTTTACGCCCAAAGGCATCTTACAAAAATTTGAAGATGAAAACAGGCACCATCATTTTGAAGGATTTGTTCTCGTTGATAAAAATGGCAAAATCTTGCTTACCACACAAAGCAATAGCAACTTAATAACAAATTTGCCTCAATTTAAGAAAACAATTGCTAAAAAATTT
>JALWSN010000526.1 GCA_027080245.1 Ignavibacteriales bacterium
GATTTCAATGCTTCGTAAGTTTTTTCGACAGCTTCGTCAAGTGTGTAATTCACAACTTTCCAAAATCCGTAGTTTGTCTTTTTCATTTTTCTTTCTCCTTTTGTTTGTTGTTAAATTATTAAAATAATTTTTCAGATACATAATCAAATTGCTTCTTCTCCGCGTTCTTTTGTGCGAATTCTCACAACATCAGCAACTTCGGTAATAAATATTTTTCCGTCGCCGGGATTGCCAGTGTAAGCCACTTCGGTGATTTTTTCCACAGCTTTTTCAACTAATTCATCCTTCACCACCAATTCAATTTTAACCTTTTTGACATAATTATGCAATCCGTCCCGGAAAGAATCCTCAGCATCTTTTGCTCTTGTTCTTCCGAAACCTTTAATTTCGGAGATTGTTAAGCCGGGAAGATTTTCAATTTTATGCAAAGCTGAGACAACATCGTCCAATTTGAACGGTCTTATTATTGCTTTAATTTCTTTCATCTGTTTACCTCTTAATCAATTTAATTTATTCTACAATTCACTTTTAACAGGCTTAACTGCGAACCATTTGTAAAGCGCCGGCAAGACCAAAAGAGTCAAAATAGTAGAGGTAAAAAGTCCGCCAATCACAACCGTTGCTAATGGTCTTTGAACTTCGCTACCTGTTCCGCTTGCAAGCAATAGGGGAATTAAACCTAAAGCGGTAGTCACCGCCGTCATCAGTACGGGGCGAAGGCGCAGTTTTGCTCCCTCAATAGAAGCTTCGTCAATAGACTTCCCTTCTCTAACCAATTGATTAAAATAGGTTACAAGCACCATCCCGTTTTCCAAAGCAATTCCAAACAGCGCAATAAACCCAACAGAAGACGGCACCGAAAGGTTTTCTCCTCCCAGCCACAGTCCTATTATTCCTCCTACCAAAGCAAGAGGAATATTTAACAGTATTAAAAGTGAATTTTTCATCGAATTAAAACTTGAAAACAACAAGAAGAAAATCAACAACAACGTAATGGGTATTACGATTGCAAATCGTTTGTTGGCTTCCTGCTGAAGACGAAATTGACCGCCCCAAACCGTGTAATAGCCGACAGGCAATTTTACTTTATCCTCTATTGCTGCTTGACTTTCTTCTACAAAAGAACCAATGTCCCTACCTATTACATTACATTGAATTGTAATAAACCGCTGATTTTGTTCGCGCGTAATTTGCCGGGGACCTTCAATCTCCTCAATCCTTGCCACCTGTCTCAAGGGGACACGCAAACCGGAAGCAGAAGTAATAAGCAAGTTTGAAATTGCCTGCCGGTCTTTTCTCGCCTCCTGCTCAAAACGTACGAAAATATCGAAACGCCGGATACCTTCGAATATTTGGCCCGCAGTTTCTCCGCCAATGGCTGTTCTTATTACCTGCTGGACATCGGAAAGATTCAGTCCGTAACGAGCAATAGCGTGCCTATCAACAGTAATTTTCAACTGTGGTTTACCACTTACTTGGTCAACCTGAATATCGGCAGCACCGCGGACATTTTTAAGCACAGCTGAAATTTCATCGGCTTTTTTCTTCAGTAAATCCAAATTGTCGCCAAAGATTTTAACTGCAAGCTCGGCACGGACTCCTTCAAGAAGTTCGTCAACCGTCATTCTAATCGGCTGAGTAAAATTTAAGAGCACACCCGGCATCCCTTCTACAGCTTCACGAATACTTCTCTCAATATCTTCTTGCGCAAATCCGGAACGCCATTTTTCTTTGGGTTTCAACAAAACATACATCTCGGCACTGTTGATCGGATCTGTGTGTGCTCCCACTTCACCGCGCCCAATTCTGGTAACCGTACCACGTACCTCAGGAACCGTCATTACTCTTTTCTCGGCAATCATTGTGATTCTTTTGCTCTCTTCCAGAGAAATGGAAGGCGCCATTGAAAGACGCACTATTAACGTGCCTTCCTGCAACGTTGGCGTAAATTCCGAACCAAGCCTTGGGTAAATTAATGCCCCGGCAATTAAAAGCAGTAGAGACAAAAGGATTGCCGCATATCTTTTCTTCACAAAAAAGTTTACCCAAGGTGAATACAATTTAATTAGCGTTCGAACAATCCAAATTTCACCCGAAGCTTTTTTCGTTTTCTTTTTCTTTGTCTTTAAGAAAAATGAAGAAAGAACAGGTGCAATCATTACGGCAAAAATCAATGAGCCGACCATTGCTAATGCTATTGTGTAAGCAAGCGGACGAAATGTTTTTCCTTCCACGCCTTGAAGCGTGAAAAGAGGAATAAAAACAGTAATGATAATAATTATCGCAAAAATTATTGGGCGCAAAACTTCCTTGCTCGCTTTTGAAACAACGTAAAGGAAAGGTTCGTCCGGCTGTTTACGCTTTAACCTGTCGATATTTTCCACAAGCACAATGCTTGCGTCAACCATCATCCCTATTGCAATTGCAAGTCCGCCAAACGACATTAGGTTAATTGAAAGGTTCAGGAATTTCATCCCAATAAACGCCACAACGATTGAGAACGGAATAGAAAGAGCAACAACAAGGCTGGGACGAAGCGAGCCCATAAAAAGCATTAAAATAATCGTGACAAGCAGAATTCCTTGCAGCAAAGCATCCGTCACAGTTTTAACAGCCGCTTCAACTAAAGTTTTTTGCTCGTAATAAGGAACAAGCTTAATTCCTTCGGGTAAAGTCTTGTTGATTTCCTTCATCTTTTCTTCAACCGCGCCGATAACCGTCGAGGAATTTGTTCCAAACAATTTCACCACCATTCCGGCGACAACTTCTTCGACACCGTTGTGTGTTTGAATGCCGCGGCGAACTGCACCTCCAATTTCAACATCAGCAACATCCCGCAAATATACAGGCGTGCCATCAACAGATTTCACAACAATATTTTCAAGGTCTTGAATTTTAGTGGCTAACCCGACAGAGCGTACGAGAAATTCTTCGGCGTCTCTTTCAATAAATGAAGCGCCCACATTTAGGTTATTTTTCTTAATAATGTCAACAACATCGTTAATTGACAAGCCGTAACGTAAAAGTCCGCTTGGGTTAACTACTACGTGAAAC
>JALWSN010000527.1 GCA_027080245.1 Ignavibacteriales bacterium
ACTTATTTCGCTGACTTTTGCGCTTATTTCCGGCAAGCGAATGAAATCGGTTACTTCCTCGCCGTTTACGAACACTCGCGTAATTCCGTTTTCGTATTTCATATCCAGCGTAATCGAACGGGCTAACCCCACGATTTTTTCGTTATCGTTTAAAGCGTTATTTTTAAGAACGTAATAAGTAATAGCCCTGTACATTGCTCCAGTGTCTAAATAAAGGTAGCCTAACTCCTCGGCTAAGCGTTTTGCGGCGGTGCTTTTGCCAGACGCCGCGGGACCGTCGATTGCAATAATAATTTTTTCGGACATAGTTTGCAAAATTATTCAATATTTTATTTAATTTCAATAAGTTGCAAGTTTTAAAATCGGTGAAATTTGAAATTTTCTTCTTTGGTCGCTTCTGTCCGGAATAATTTTTTTAATTAAGAAAGAAGTGATAAGCTTTTATTTTGGACAGATGTGATCAACGCTTTTGAAGTTCTCCCTCCTCTTTACAAGAGGAGGGCCGGGGTGGAGTTGTTGGACTTAAGGAATAAGTCTTAAGTCGTAAGTAGTTGGTGTACAGTAGCTAATTTTGCTTTTGTCTTACGAAAAATTTGTAGTTAGTATGGACAGCTTTTCGTTCGACAATTACGAAGGCGTGCGCCACTACAGGTTAATAGATTTTTTGAGCTTAGAAAAATTTTAATCCTCTGCATTTATTTGTAAATCTCAAACTTGACCTTAAACTCAACCTTATTCTCAACCTTTTGAGCACGCAAAATAGGTAAAAAACCTAAATTAGTAATTTTAGTCACAACTAAAACTTTTCACAAATATTGGATTTTTTGAATTATGATTTAAATATTTCCACTCATCCATTTTATTTAACGCAATCATTCTTTACTTAAATTTTAGTAGTTATTTAATTTTTTTACTAATTTTACGCTTACTTTTAACGTTGATTCATAATTTATTTTAAAGGCAATTTAGAATGAACCTTGAAAAATATTTTGAACCTTACAGGCAAAAAACTATTGGGTACGCACAAGAATTTGAAACCGGATTCGGAACAAAAAAAATTGTTTACGCCGATTGGATTGCAAGCGGAAGGCTTTACAAGGACATTGAAGAAAAAATAGCTAACGATTTCGGACCCTTTGTAGGAAACACTCACACTGAAACAAGCGTTACCGGCACTTCGATGACCAAAGCTTACCACCTGTCGCACGAAATAATTAAACGCCACGTTAACGCTTCGGACAAGGACATTATTATTACCGCAGGATTTGGAATGACAGCGGTAATTAACAAGTTCCAGAGGATTTTGGGATTAAAAGCGCCGGAGCAATTATTGCCTTACATTAATTTGCCCGAGGAGTTGCGCCCCGTTGTTTTTATTACACACATGGAGCACCATTCAAATCAAACAAGTTGGCTTGAAACTTTAGCCGACGTTAAAATAATTCAGCCAACGGACGAAGGATTGGTTGATTACGAAAATCTTGAAGCTCTGCTTGAAAAATACAAAAACAGAAAATTAAAAATCGGTTCTTTTACGGCTTGTTCAAACGTTACGGGCATTCAAACGGATTATTACAGGCTCGCAAAAACAATGCACCGGCATGGCGGAATTTGTTTCGTGGATTTTTCCGCATCGGCGCCTTACGTGGATATTAACATGCACCCCGAAGACCCCGAAGCGTATCTGGACGCAATATTTTTCTCGCCGCACAAATTTCTTGGCGGACCGGGTTCTTCCGGAGTAATAGTTTTTAATTCCGACCTTTACACGCGCAAAGTTCCCGACCATCCAGGCGGCGGAACAGTGGATTGGACAAATCCGTGGGGACAGCACAAATACATCGACGACATTGAAAAACGCGAGGATGGCGGCACGCCCGGCTTCCTTCAATCCATAAGAGCCGCGCTGGCAATTAGGCTAAAGGAAGAAATGGGAACCGAGCAAATGCAATTAAGGGAAAAAGAATTGCTGAACATCGTCTGGGACGAAATGGAACACATTCCCAAATTGCATTTGTTAGCCGACAGGCACAGGGAAAGGCTTGCCGTTCTGTCTTTCTTTGTGGAAGATTTACATTACAATTTAATCGTCAAATTGCTTAACGACATTTACGGAATCCAAGTGCGCGGCGGTTGTTCCTGCGCCGGAACCTACGGGCATTACCTTTTGCACATCGACCCCACCCGTTCCAAAAAAATTACGGACGAAATTAACCACGGCGATTTTTCCAGCAAACCCGGGTGGGTTCGGGTTTCGCTTCATCCTACAATGACCGACGAGGAAGCGCGCTACATTTTACAAGCAATCAAATCAATAACCGAGAAAGGGCATCTGTGGGAAAAGGAATATTCTTACGACCCGCACACTAACGAATTCGCCCACCAAAACGAGAATGGCAAATTCGACGGCAAAATTAAAAGCTGGTTTCAATTTTAATCCAGGCAATTGCCTTTTGCCTTACTTTCCGTTGAACCTTTGTTCCGAATTTGCGAAGCTTTGCCGAGCAAGGAAACCGTTTGACGTTTGGATTGTAAGAGATTTGCCTAAAACTTAAATTAATAATTGGGTTTGCGCCAACAACAAATGCCGGCGTGCGATTTGTCCACTTGCTACAAGTAAAACAAAGACAAAACTTTAGAGAAAGAGAAACAGATGAAAAAGAGCTAAAAATTAGCTAATTTTAAAAATTGAATTTTTTATAATAGATTATGCAAAATTACGAGTTAAGCGAAAGAGAAAAGGCAATATTGCGTTATGTTATTCAGCAATTTATTCTGACCGCTAACCCGGTCGGCTCGAGGGTGATTTTTAAACGTTACAATATTGGGCTTTCGCCGGCAACGATAAGGAACATCATGGCGGATTTGGAGGAGTCCGGCTACTTGGGGCATCCTCACACATCCGCAGGCCGCGTGCCAACGGACAAGGGCTACCGCACTTACGTTGATATGTTAATGGAACCGCCCAAATTAACTAAAGTGGAAAAGGAATACATCGATAAAAAACTTGGTAAAGTTCAAGCGGACACCGACGACATTCTTAAAATAACCTCT
>JALWSN010000528.1 GCA_027080245.1 Ignavibacteriales bacterium
ATTCCCGGCGGTTCGTTGGTTCAGGAACAAGACAACTAGAAGATTGAAAATATTAAATTCGATTGGGTTACCAAAAGAAAAGCCGAGAAAAACGAACTGGAAGATTTGAAATTTGCGTGGACAATTTGCAAGCATACAAAATCCAACGCTATTGTAATTGTTAAGGACAAGAAAGGCATTGGCATTGGAGCGGGGCAAATGTCCCGTGTGGACTCGGCAAAAATAGCAATTGAAAAAGCCAGGGAACATAATCACGATTTGGTTGGCGCTGTTGCCGCTTCTGACGCTTTCTTTCCTTTCCCCGATGGCGTGGAAATCCTTGCAAATAACGGAATTCGCGCTATTGTGCAGCCCGGCGGTTCGGTTCGGGATAGTCTTGTAATCGAAGCGGCTGATAAGTTAAACGTTTCAATGGCTTTTACAGGAATAAGAAATTTTAAACATTAGGAATTTGCCTATGGGATTTTTAGATTTTTTAGCGACGGACATTGCAATCGATTTAGGTACGGCGAACACTTTAATTTACATTAAAGGCAAAGGCATTGTGCTTAATGAACCTTCGATTGTAGCGTACGACAGAAACACTAAAAAAATAATTGCGCTTGGGAACAAGGCTAAAGAAATGCAGGGAAGGGAACACCGCGAAATAAGAGTTTCCCGCCCGATGCGAGACGGGGTGATAGCCGATTTTGAAATAGCCGAAGGAATGATTAAAGCCTTTATTAAGCGGGTTTCCACGGGAGTCTTTTCGAGCAGAAGAGTAATTGTAGCCGTTCCCAGCGGGGTAACCGAAGTAGAAAAAAGAGCCGTGCGGGATAGCGCCGAGCATGCGGGCGCTAAGGAAGTTCACCTTATTGCCGAGCCAATGTCCGCTGCTATTGGCGTAGGCATCGACGTAGATGCGCCTGTGGGCAATATGGTAATCGACATTGGCGGAGGCACTACGGAAATAGCAATAATCGCCCTTTCGGGAATTGTAAACGTCGAATCGATTAGAATTGCGGGCGACGAAATGAACAACGCAATAATGCAGTTCTTCAAAAAAAATTACAATCTTTTAATTGGAGAAAGAACTGCCGAATCCATTAAATGCAAGGTCGGCAGCGCCGTGCCGTTAAAAGAGGAAATTACAATTCAAGTTAAAGGTAGAGATTTGGTCGGGGGAATTCCCAAAACTTCCGAAGTTAGTTCCGTTGAAATTCGCGAGGCGCTTAACGAAAACATTGCTCAAATAATCGAATCGGTTAAACAAACTCTGGAGAGAACCCCGCCCGAACTTTCGGCGGATATTTTGGATCGCGGAGTTATTCTTACCGGCGGAGGGGCTTTGCTGAAGGGACTTGACGAACGCATTAGAATGGAAACAAACCTTCCCGTCCACGTTGCGGAAGATCCCCTGACGGCCGTAGTGCGCGGAGCGGGAAAAGCTATCGAGGATATTAACAAATATTCTAAGGTGTTTATCCGTAAAAGAACTTATTAGTGGAGTAATTTTTGTCGAGCTTTTTTAATGATTTCAAAGAATACTTCTTGCTGGCTTTTCTTCTTACAATCAGTCTTGTCCTGATTCCTTTAAATAATAATCCTCAAGTAAAAAACCTGCGAACGTTTGCTTTTGGGAATTTTGCTTTTGTGAACGAAGCGTTGGCAAGCGCTGAAAATTTTTTCGCCTTGCCCCAAAAGCTTGAACGTGCAAAAAAGCTTAACGCCGAACTTATGCTGCGCCTTAATTTATTGCGCGAATACGGAATTCAAAACATTCAATTGAAAAAATTACTTCGCTACGCGGAACGAAATAAATTCGAACTCGATCCGGCAAGGATTGTCTCGCGCCTTGTTTCATTGGGGCGGGGGAGTGTAATCATTAACAAAGGCAAGAACGACGGCATTCTTGCGGCTATGCCTGTAGTGGACGAGTTCGGACTTGCGGGATTTGTAATTCATGTCTCGCCCAATTTCGCTCTTGTAAGAACCATTCAAAACACAAAATTGAAAATATCAATTACTAACCAGCGCAGCAGAGAAAACGGAATTCTGGAATTTAACGGAGAAAAATTTTTAATCAGAAATATTCCAACTTCGGCGGATTTTAAGGTGGGGGACAGGATTGTAACGTCGGAATTTAGCTCCCTTTTTCCCCCCTCCCTCCCCGTTGGCGTAGTGGTCGCTAAGGAACGCAGCCCAAGCGGACTTTTAAGCAGCGTAACGGTTAAACCCTTTTCTAAAATTAACAAGGAAGATTTTGTGTTCGTCTTGAAGTTTGTAAATCAAGCGCAAGTGGATTCTTTAAAACTCAATCTTTTCAGAACGGAGGAGTAATTTAAGGCGCTCGGAAAAATAATTGAATTTGTTAAAACGCCTGCGGCTATAGAAGCGCTAAAGTTTTAGCTAAAATCCGGCGAACGTAGCACGATTTTTGATTTGACATTTTTAACGCGATTAAATTTACGGAAAAACTTTTTTACAAAATTTTTAAAAATGAAAACATGAAAAAATTTGTAAAACCCATATTGATTTTCATTCCGCTTGCCGCCATTCAATTAACGGTTATTCCTTTAATTTCTTTTCAGGGAATTTTCCCCGATTTGATTTTAATCTTAATAGTTTTTTATTCGATTAAGGAAGGGCAAATTTTCGGGATGATTTTGGGCTTTGCGCTTGGTTTCTTTTTCGACCTTATTTCAGGCGGGTTGATTGGCAGTTCGATGTTTGCTAAAACTCTGGCGGGCTTTATCGGCGGCTACTTCTACAAGGAAAACGATTTGTCGAATATTTATTCGTTTAACTTTTTGTTCATTACGCTGCTTGCCGGTTCGGTTTCCTCCTTTATTTTCGCGCTTATTTCCTACTCGAATATTTTTACGAACTTTCTGTCGCTCTTCTTTTTACAAGGATTGCTCCCCGGTGTTTACTCTTCCATTTTTACTTTGCCCGTCGTAGTTCTTAAACCTAAATCTTTAATCGAGTGATTGGAAAGATGATTAACGAAGTCGATTCACAAGTGCGAAAAACAATCTTTTTTATTTTAATTATTGCGCTGGCGGGCGTAATAA
>JALWSN010000529.1 GCA_027080245.1 Ignavibacteriales bacterium
AAAAGGCTTAACTTTCTTTTACGAGCTTTACTCCGATAGCGCTCGAACCGTTAAAATTGCCTACAAAATTTTGAACTTACGGAAGGACACGGCTTACACGGAATCAATCACGAAAAAAATAAAAGCCGGCAAGAATTTCATCTACCAAACGCTAAAAAACGCGGAACTTTCCCTAGGTAATTATTCTTTGATTGTTAAAGTATTCGACACGGACGGGAACTTTAAAGTTGGAATTGGTAAGAAATTTTTTGCAAGGATTTCTTCTTACCCAACTTCAATAACCGATTTGGATTTGGCGATTGACCAGATGATTTACATTGCTTCCCAAGACCAAATCAATTACATTAAAGCCGGCAAAACTTACAAGGAGAAGTTGCGCAGGTATATGGAGTTCTGGAAGAAAAAAGACCCGAGCCCCAACACTGAAGAAAACGAGATTTTGGACGAGTACTACCGGCGCGTAGAATACGCTAACGCCCACTTCAAAGGCTACTACCCGGGCTGGCGCACAGATATGGGTATTGTTTACATCACATTGGGACCGCCCGACCAAGTGGAACGCCACCCGTTTAATTACGATTCCAAACCCTACGAAATTTGGTACTATTATGATTTGAACCGAAATTTTGTTTTCGTGGACGAAACAGGGTTCGGCGATTACAGACTAATTAACCCCGACTACAGCGATTGGTACAGGTACAGATATTAAAATGATTTTAACGGTAACATTAAATCCGCTTTTGGAAAGAAGGCTATTTTTTAATTCGATTCGGCAGGGTAAAGTTAATCGTTCCTCGAAGGAAATATTTACTGCCGGTGGTAAAGGAATTAACGTAAGCAGGCAACTAAATTTGTTAAATGTTAAAAACATTGCGCTTACGTTCATCGGCGGGCAAAACGGCAAGGCTTTCCGAAAAGTTCTGGAAGAAGAAAACATTCATGCAAATTTTGTTAATACCAAAAGCGAACTACGCTGGGCTTCTTTAATAATTGAAGAAAAAAAGAAAAGGGTTACTTCCTATTTCAGTCCGAATTCTTTAATTACCCAAAAGGAAGCAGGCGAATTTGCGGACAGATTAAAAAAGATGATTCCAAATTGTTCGACTGTAATTTTCTCGGGCAGCTCCCCTTGTAATGAAACGGATGAGTTATTTGCTTACGGAATTAAATTGGCAAACGAGCTAAACAAAACTTCCGTTTTAGACACTTACGGCAACCCATTGAAAATAGCGCTTGAAAAGAACGCTCCTACCGTTTTACATAATAATATCAGCGAATTAAGGAATACGTTAAATTTACCTCTAAAAACAGAAGAAGAAAAAATTGATTTCTTAAACGAGCTTTATTCTAAAGGCGTTAAGTTAACGTTCCTTACGGACGGAGCCAACTCGTTTTACGCGGCAAAATTCGATTTTCATTACAAAGCACACCCCCCTAAAATAAAGGAGATCGACGCCACCGGCAGCGGAGACGCTTTTGTGGCAGGCATTACGGCAGGATTGGAAAACGGATTGACGTTCAATGATTTCACAATTAACGCCTCCGCACTCGGAACAGCTAATGCGCTTTCGTTCAAAACCTGCGCGGCTACCAAGGAGGAATTTTTGCCTTTTACTGAAAAAATTAAATTAACCCCCGTTGGAAAAAGAATGAAATTGATTGATGATTCGCCCACGGTTTAAATTTATTTTCCTTTGTTTATTTTACACACAATTTATTTTTGCCCAAAATTACTCGATTGTAATTAAAGGAAATAACGTTTTCTCAATTCAAGATTACAAGGCAAACATTCACTTGCAAAAGACTTTGAATTTCAAAGTGCTTAAGGATTCGCTTAAAAAACAAATCGGTCAATTCCTTACAGACCAAGGATATTTTAATTTTAAGATTGATTCAATAGTTCAAAATCAAACCCGAAATTCTGACAAGTCGATTGTTACTGTGTTTATTAAGGAAGGCGCTCCTACGATTGTTGGAAAGCTTAATTTTAAGGGGTTAGAAGAAACTGACTCAAACAATATTTTAATTTACTTCAAAGAACTTGTAAACAAACCTTTTGTTCAATCCTATTTGGTGAACTCAATTAACAGAGCGTTAAGTTTTTACGAAAACAATGGCTACCCCTTTGCTGAAATTAAAATAACCTCGTTGCAATGGGAAACGGGGAGCACTGAAAATTATTTTGTTAAAATTAATTTGTTGTTGAACAAAGGTCTTTACGTTACTATTGATTCTATTGCAGTTGAAGGGAACGACAAGACCAAACCATTTGTAATCAGGAGGGAATTCAGATATTACAAAAACAGCAGTTACTCAAAAACAAAAATAGACGGATGGATTCGTTCGCTCGGCAAGTTGAATTATTTTCAATCCATTAGCAAGCCGGTTTTGTTAGTGGACGAACATGGCAAAGGAATATTAAAAATAAAAGTAAAAGAAAAAAATCAAAACAGTTTCGACGGAATCGTAGGCTACGTTCCGCCGTTAAACTCTGGTGGCAAGGGTTATTTTACGGGCTACTTGAATTTAATTTTCAGAAATATTTTAGGGACCGGAAGAGCGTTTAGTTTCAGGTGGTTGCAGGAAAACAAATATTCAAGAGAAATTGAACTAAACTATTTGGAGCCTTGGTTGTTTGCTTTCCCCGTAAATTTTAAAGTAAGATTTTTCCAGAGGAAACAAGACACAACTTTTGTAAAGCAGACAATTAAAGGTGAGCTGCAATATGTTTACAATCAAAATTTTTGGCTTTCATTTACAGCGGGAATCAATTCCACAATTCCTTCAATTAGTCAGCGGGAAAAAGATTCTTTTAATCCCTCCACTTCGTATTCCGTTGGAATTAAAATAGGCTACGACAGCCGAGACAATATTTACGCTACCCGGAAAGGAGCGTTGTTTGTTTCCTCCTATGGCTATTACTCAAAGAGAACTCCGCAAAAATTGAAAGGCTCGAACGAACTGATAAGCAATTTGCAAAAAATTAATTTTTTGCTTGATTACTATTACGAATTTTACTCCAAGAATATTTTTAACCTGCGCTTAACGGC
>JALWSN010000530.1 GCA_027080245.1 Ignavibacteriales bacterium
ACAATTCGAAGCTTTCTTTTCGCCTCTTAGTCTCTTGACCTTTTAGCCTCTGAACCTTCATTCATAATTCATCATTCATAATTCATCATTCAAAAATACTCTCCACTGCCCCTTAAAAATTTTTACAAATAAAAAGGAGTACCCAATGAACATTTCAAATAAATCCCTCGTTTTTTTATTATTATTTTCGCTTGCTATTGTAAGCAACGCGCAGCAAAATCAAAATCAAATCCAAATTTTCCCGGCTAACCGGCAGCCCGCCGCCTCAACCTACCAATTGCTTGCCAATGCGTACTCGGCAAATAAAATTTCATTCGACGATTACGTTAAATACCTTGTTTACGCTTATTACGATTACTCAAAACTCCCCGCTGAATACAAAGGCAGCCGGCGGGGAAGCTTCGAGCCAACTCAATTATTCAGGCTAATTCTACTGAATTGGAATAAACTAAACGCCGAAACGCGTAGCGAATTGCAAAAATACGGCTTCAAGAGCAACGGAGCTTTAGCCGCGCCTAAATTGCGTTCCGTTTACGAAAGTCAGCATTTTCAAGTCCATTACACCACGGCGGCAAGCGACACTAACGCAATCGACGCGACCGATTCCGACGCAAACGGACTTCCGGATTACCTCGAAAGCGTTTTGCTGAAATTGGAATACGTTTACTTCATGGAAATAGATTCAATGCAATTCGTCGCCCCGCCGTCCGATTCAGGCAAAATCGGCTCGAACGGGAAAATCGACGTTTACCTGTTCAAACTGGGAAGCGGCACGCTTGGCTTCGCAGCTCCGGATAGCGTTAAAGGCGACAATCCCAACACGCCTAACATCACGGAAAAAAAAGCCGCTTACAGTTACATCGCCTTGCGTAACAGTTTTAGCGGCGACGGCGTTTTTACCGGCGAAGAGGTAATGAGCGTTACAATTGCTCACGAATTCTTTCACGCTGTTCAGTTTGGCTACAACGTTGACGAAAAAGCCTGGCTGATGGAATCCACGTCAACTTGGATTGAAGACGAGATTTACGACGACATCAACCAGAACAGAGATTACCTTAAAAAATGGTTCAGACTTTCTTACGTCTCGCTCGACGCAACGGAAAAGGAATCCCCTTTGCATTGGTACGGCAGCTGGATTTTCCCCCGTTACATTTCCGAACACTTGGGCGGGTATTCAACTATCAGAAACGTCTGGGAAAATAGCCGGAAATACGCCGGCGGAAAGATGGACAACAGCTTTAAGGCTATCGGGGAGGCTTTAACGGCTAAGGGGAAAACTTTCGAGGAAACTTTCCGGAATTTCCACCTTGCTAATTTGTACAAAAACGTTCCCCCGTACGATTACGAAGAAGGGAAATTTTACCCGCCGGTGAACTTCACGCAGAATATCGCCCAATCGGCTAAAACGCCCAAGTATTACAGTTACAGGCGCAGTTCGCATTATTTCCGGATTTCCCCTAACATCATTCCCGGCGACCCCGACGAAATTAAATTCAAACTTGTTGTGGATGATTCAAAAGTAAAAGTGGATTTGGTGATTTCCACAAAATCCCAAAGCGGAACGGTTGACGCGGCTACTATTCCTGCGGCAGGCGGAATAAGTTCTTACACTTTGACCGACGCTTCTTCAAAAAAAGAAATTTACGCCCTTGTTTTGAATCTCGATTCCCTTAAAACCGCCTTCACGCTTGAAGTTACTTACAAAGGCAATTTGGTTAAGCTTAGCTCTTCGGGAAAATACAGCTACGGACGCCTCGCCGACGAACGCTACATCTACAAAAGCGGAAGATATTACTACGACGCGAAAGGCATTCCGCATCAGGACTTTTACATTAACAAGTTCGATTTAAGATTCGGCAACAGCGCTCAATACATTTTTACCGATAGCGACGGCATGGACGCCTACCTTGCAAGGAAAAGCGGCGATATTTTTGCCGCCGTCTCTTACACGGGCTACGGCGAGTTTTTTAACTACGGAGTTCACAACGGAAAACTCTCCCTCTTGAAAGGGCAATTCCAGTTAATACAATTCCCAGCCGTTGATTACAATGCGGTCTATTTTTTCGGCTATTTGTACGAACCAAACTCAGTGAAGAAGGGCGTGTTCTTTTCGGATTTGCAAACGGGAAATCCGCAATTGCTGATTGATTTTACCGATACGGATTACTTTATTGGAATAATTAAAAGCCACGCAAGTTCTTTTGTGGCGGAAAAATATTTGTTGCACAACGCCAATTACGACGAATTGTTTTACTACCGGAATGGTACAATTAATTCCTTTTACGTTGTAAACGACGGCGCTCGCATTAGCTCGCTCGATTACGATGACAGGCTGGCGGTTTGGTCCGAAGCCATTAATGGATTTTCGAATATTAAAATTAAAGCTTACGATTTTTCCACGAAAGAACTGAAAACAATTCGGGCAAACGACGGAATAAATCTTTCGTCGGTAGCAACCGCAAAGCGAAGAATCGTCTGGTGGGAAAATTCCACTGGCGTAGCTCAAATTAAAGTCTGGGAAAACGATTCAATCAAGACAATTCGCAGCACTTACAAAGGTTTGTATTTGAACGATGACGGAGTAAGTCCCAACGCTTTCAGCGTGCCAATGGACACGGGCGGCGTTGCTTGGATGGAAGGGGATTTTGTTTTGTATTATTACAATTTTGCTTCCGCCAGCTTGAACTCTTACGATTTGAGCTCTTACTTTTCGGACAAAACTCTTACAAATTACATTGTCCGTCTTTCCGGCAAGAACATAATCATCGAAGCTTATTCGTCGGCAAATACGAAAGAAGCGGGAATTTACCTGTTCAAGTTAAAAGATAGGGTAACGGATGTTAAAAGGGAAAATTCTCCCGTGCCAATTGATTTTTACCTTTCCCAGAACTACCCGAATCCTTTCGGCGCTTCGGGCGCTTCACGGAATCCTACTACCGCAATCAAATATTCCATTCCCGTTACGGATGCGCCGTTTAACGCTTTTGCTGAAAGTAGAATTTCAAGATCGAGCGGCGCGCCTAAAGCAATTGTTCCTCGCAGGGTAAC
>JALWSN010000531.1 GCA_027080245.1 Ignavibacteriales bacterium
TAAATTTCCTCAAAGGTAAAATCTTGGCTTCGGTTTAATTGCCACAGTCCTGTTATTCCGGCTTTGTTCTTTAACTTTCTTCTTAATTCCATTAACTCCGGAAGGTTTGCTTTTAGTTTTTCAATGTCGCTTTCAATAAACGGTCTTGGTCCCACAAGGCTCATTTTGCCAAACAGGACGTTTAAAAATTGCGGGGTTTCGTCCAATCCCGTCCTTCTCAATAATCGTCCGAAAGGGTAAAATAATTTTTTAGTGGAAATCTTTTTTAATGAGTTCGAGCTTTCGATTATCTTCCCCGCGCCAATTCTTATTGTTCTTAACTTAAGCATCTTGAACTTACAACTGCCGTCCAGCGAGCGGGTTTGAAGAATAAAGGGATTCACTCTGCAAAAGAGCAGGATAAACAAGGAATAGAAGAAAAACAACGGGAGGGCTAAAATCAATCCAACGGCGGAAAGAGAAACATCCAGCGCGCGTTTGTAATTAGGCCGGGCAACGTAATCGCTCTTTAACGGAAGGATTATTTGCTCTTCCATTTTAATTATCCTCTTTTTCACGTGTTGTTAAAAGAATCATCACGCTTGTTCCAAAAATATCATTTTTTTGAATTTTAGCAAACCGTCAACGGAAAGTTTGTAACAATAAATTTTCGTGGAAATAATCTTGGCGTTGAAATCCACCTAATAATTGCCGGGAGTTTATCCTGCGTTCGCAAATGCCGCAGCACCGCGCCAAAATAATTCGTAAACTTTTAACATGGCGTTTAGTTGTCTTATTGCTTTGTTTCCGTCGCCCGGAATTGAGTATTTATTAAAAATTAATTTAATGATATTTCCCAATTGAGTTATTACTAAATAAATTTCCAAATTAAAATCGCCCCAATAAGAAAAATGCTAAAATCAGAGAAGAAAGCGGATTAATTTTATATTCTAAAATAAGATTTTTTGTATTATTTTATAAATGATTAACAGCCCTTATTATCCAGTTTTATTGTTTATCAAGAATTAAAATTTAACGGGGAGATTAAAGTAAAAATATTTTTGAAATCTCCGTAAAGAAAATTTAAAAATGTCAAATTAATCTTTGGCCGCTCCTGCCTACTTGCACGCCAAAAACCTCACCGTGTTTTCCATTTCCTTAATTACTTTTTTCAACGTCCTTAAAGTAAAATTAATTTCTTTATCCGTTGTGTAATCGGAAAGGGAAAATCTAATTGCGCAATGAGCCTCTTCCGGCGAGCGCCCCATTGCAAGCAAAACGTGAGTAGGCTCGGGTGAACCGCTTTTGCAAGCCGAACCGGAGGAAATAGCTATTCCGTGTTGGTCCATCGCAATTACGATCGATTCTCCCCGGTAAGCAGGCAAAGTTAAATTTAAAGTGTTCGGTAATCTGTTCGTTAAATGTCCGTTCAACTTTACGTTGGGAATTATTTTCTTAATTCCGTCGTAAAGCTTGTCCCGTAATTTTTTCACTTCCTCCATTCCGCTTAATTTTCCAATCGCAAGCTCAGCGGCTTTGCCAAGCCCGACAATGGCGGGCACATTATGCGTGCCGCCGCGCAAACCGAACTCTTGCTTACCGCCGTGAATAATTGGCTCGAATGCTATTCCCTTCTTAAAATAAAGCGCGCCAATTCCTTTTGGCGCGTGAAATTTATGCCCGGAAATACTCAGCAAATCTACGTTGAGCTCGTTGACGTCCGTTTCAATTTTCCCCGCCGCTTGCACTGCGTCCGTGTGAAACAAAGCTCCGGCTTCGTGAGCGATTTCGCAAAGTTCCTTAATAGGCTGGATTGTGCCTACTTCATTGTTCGCCATCATTATTGAAACAAGTATTGTGTCCTTGCGAATTGCCTTTTCCAAAACCTCGGGCGTCACGGTCCCGTATTCGTCAACGGGCAGGTAAGTAACTTCAAATCCAATCTTCTCGAGGAATCTGCAAGCATTCAAAACAGCCGGGTGCTCTACGCTTGAAGTAATAATATGATTCCCTTTGGATTGATTGGCAAACGCAACGCCTTTAATAGCTAAATTGTCCGATTCCGAACCGCCGCTTGTAAAAATTATTCTGTTGGGGTAAGTATTGATTAACTTTGCAACGCTTCGCCTCGCCTGTTTTACCGCGTCGGCGGCTTGCTTGCCGTAAGAGTGAATGCTGGAAGGATTGCCGAAGTTCTCCGTCAAAAACGGAAGCATTGCTTTTTTAACTTCAGGCGCAACGGCTGTTGTGGCGTTGTTGTCGAGGTAAATTTCTCGTTTTTTAACTGGTTTAACCGGACAGTTAAATTTCCCTGCATTAATTACGTTAACCTCCTTGAAAAAATTGTTCTTGCTTTCGCCTTCTTCAATTTTAACCACTTCGCATAGCAATGCTTTGTAAACAGGAAATCCTGAAATCTCGTCGTAATTATTCAAATCGGTCAGCTCGTTAACGTTCCATTCCCGCCATGCTTTTGGTCCTACGGGCGTGCCGCCGCCCATACTGCAATCCACATTACCTTTCATTATGTTTTCGGTAACCTTTGCCCTGAACTTTACCGCTCCGCGCCGGGTTCTTACTTCAACCAGGTCGCCGGATTTAATTCCTCTTTCCTTGGCGTCTTCAATATTCATTTGCACGGACGGTTCGGGATTTTCTTTCAACAAACTTTTTACGTTGTGATGCTGCGAGCGGAAATCTGTTTGAGGCCTTGCGCCGGAATTAAACACAAGCGGAAATTTCTTAGCTAATAACGGATTGCCTACAGGTCCTTCTTTCACTTCAACGTATTTTGGCAGTGGTTCGTAATCATATTTTTCGAGCGTTGTGGACCAAATTTCAAACTTACCCGTCGGTGTGTCGAACCCCGGCTTGCCGTCCGGGCGGAGTTTTCCCTTTTCCCACTTTTTGTACTCCATTACCGGAGTTGGAATTTTTACCCAACCGCCTGCTTTCTTTACCTCTTCCAAGGTGTAGCCCGAGCCTTTCAATACGAACCGGAGTAATTCCTCTTCGGTTTGCGGGTAAATGTGCCCGTAGCCAAGCCTTTTGGCAAGCTCCGCCATTAT
>JALWSN010000532.1 GCA_027080245.1 Ignavibacteriales bacterium
GATTGTTTTAAAAAAATTTGAAAAAAAGTCTCCTAAATAAAAGATTATTTTTTTTTTAGTAATCAAAAAAATATTTTGGACAGCAGTGGGTTTTACGTTAAAAAATGATTAAACAGTCTAAGCTAAATTGAATTTACCCCCAGCAATATTTATCTTAATAAGCTTAAATAATTTTAATATTTTAACGTCAATAATACCGTTCCGCGCGGGATGATTGACAAAATTTCAATGGCGGTATTTAAACTTATTTTGCTAATTGCAGGCGGGTGAGAACCGTTGCGCCTGTTATTGTAAAGGTACGGAACATTTTTAAATCCCACCCGCAAACGCCGCTTTGAAATTGGTTCGAAAAGGAATTTTGTTTGAATGAATACGATTAGAAATTTCAGCATAATCGCTCACATTGACCACGGCAAATCGACCCTCGCCGACATGCTTCTGGAAAAGACAGGTTCGGTTTCCGAGCGGGAAATAAAATCCCAATTGCTGGACGACATGGATTTGGAAAGGGAACGTGGAATTACCATTAAATCCCACGCAATTCAAATGAAATACAAAGCCGGCGACGGAATTGAGTACACTTTGAATTTAATCGACACGCCCGGGCATGTGGATTTTACTTACGAAGTTTCCCGCTCGCTTGCCGCTTGCGAAGGCGCGCTGCTTGTAGTGGACGCTTCGCAGGGAGTGGAGGCGCAAACAATCAGCAATCTTTACCTTGCGCTGGAAGCCAATCTGGAAATAATCCCGGTAATTAACAAAATCGATTTGCCCAGCGCTCACGTTGAATCGGTTAAAAATCAAATAATCGATTTGCTTGGCTGCGACGAATCCGAAATTATTCTGGCAAGCGCTAAGGAGCGAATTGGCTACAAGGAAATTCTGGAAGCTATTGTTAAACGCGTGCCCCCGCCAACCGGCTCGAGCGCAAAGCCGTTGCAAGCGTTGATTTTCGATTCCTTCTTCGATTCCTACCGCGGGGCAATTGCCTACGTTAGAATTTTTAACGGGGAATTGAAAGAAAAGGACGAAATTAAATTTTTCGCCAACAATAAAACTTTCTTAGCCGAGGAAGTGGGTATTCTGGGCTTAAGAAGAATTAGAACCAAATCGCTTCGGGCGGGCGACGTTGGTTATTTGATCGCGGGCGTTAAGGACGTGCACGACACAAAAGTTGGCGACACCGTAACGCACGCGCGTAACGGCGCTAAAGAGCCTTTGAAAGGCTATCAGGAAATTAAACCAATGGTTTACAGCGGACTTTACCCTTCCAACGCCGAAGATTACGAGGATTTAAGAGACGCGCTGGACAAATTGAAATTAAATGACTCCTCGTTGGTTTTTACGCCCGAAACTTCCGCCGCCCTTGGCTTCGGTTTCCGCTGCGGATTCTTGGGAATGCTTCACATGGAAATTGTTCAGGAAAGATTGGAGCGGGAATACAATCAAAACATTGTAACAACGCTGCCGAACGTGGAGTATTTTGTCTTCAAAAAAAACGGCGAAAAGGTTGTGGTTGACAATCCCGCCGACATGCCCGAATTAGGCGAAATTGAACGCATCGAAGAGCCTTACATTAAGGCCCAAATTGTAACTTTAAGCGAATTCATCGGCAGCATAATGAAACTTGCCACCGAAAAACGCGGCATTTACAAAAATACAAATTACATCGACCCTACCCGCGCAAGCTTGGAATACGAGTTTCCTCTTTCGGAAATAATTTTTGATTTTTACGACAAATTAAAATCCATCTCGCGCGGCTACGCTTCCTTCGATTACGAATTAATTGGCTACAGGCAGTCCGATTTAATTAAATTGGACATCCTGCTTAACGGCGAAAAGGTCGACGCCCTCTCGATTATCGTTCACAAAACCAAAGCTTACGATTGGGGCAGGAAGGTTACTTCGAAACTTAAAGAGCTTATTCCACGTCAAATGTTCGAGGTTGCCGTTCAAGCTGCCATTGGAAGCAAAGTAATTGCAAGGACGAACATTAAAGCTTTGAGGAAAAACGTTCTGGCTAAATGCTACGGCGGCGACGTTTCCCGAAAAAGAAAATTGCTTGAAAAACAAAAGCAAGGCAAAAAACGAATGAAGCAAGTGGGAAACGTGCAAATTCCTCAGGAGGCTTTCCTTGCCGTGCTGCAAATTGAAGAATAAATTGGAAGATAAATGAGTAAATCAAAAAAAATTACAAACAACGTTCCTAAGAAGAAAAAGTTTTGGGAAACTTTTAAAAATTTGTTTTACGCCCTTTTGATTGCGCTTTTCATTAAAACTTTTTTTATTGAAACTTCGCGCGTGCCAACGGGCTCAATGGAAAAAACAATAATGGTGGGCGACTTCCTGTTCGTCAACAAATTTATTTACGGAGCCACTTCGCCCCGAAATATCTGGCTAACAAATATTAGACTTCCTTTTTTCAGATTACCTAAGCTGCGCGACCCCGAACGCGGCGATATTGTGGTTTTTGAATGGCCCGGGGACAAAGACATGTTAATTAATCCTGAAGTGGTGGACTACGTAAAACGCTGCATTGCAATCCCGGGGGACACAATTGAAATACGCAACAAAGTGGTTTTTATTAACGGTAAAAAAGCGCCAATCCCGCCTCACGTTCAATATTCCCTTAATACGCGTCCGAAAGGTTACGTCGATCCCGACATTTTCCCAAAGGGCATGCCTTGGAACGCCGATAATTACGGACCTCTTTACGTTCCCAAACGCGGGGACACATTGCATCTTTCGCTGGAGAACATCGAACAATGGCGCACGATAATCGACAGGGAATTCGGCAGGAGAGTTGTGAAAGTACGCAACGGCAAAATTTTCATTAATGGCAAACAAACTAATTTCTACGTTTTGAAAAAAGATTATTATTTCATGATGGGCGATAACCGGGACGACAGCTACGACAGCCGTTATTGGGGATTTGTGCCCCGGGACAAAATAATCGGTGAAGCATTTATGATTTACTGGTCTTGGAATCCCAAGATTCCGTTTACGGACATTTTTAAACTTCTAAGTTCCACGCGTTTCAGCAG
>JALWSN010000533.1:0-5817 GCA_027080245.1 Ignavibacteriales bacterium
CTTACAAATTAACAATGCCCGAAGAAAATATTTTAAGAGGAACGTTAAAGGAGATTACCCATTACGCTGATGAAAAAAATCTTAAAGGCGAATTTGTTCTTATTATTAACAATAAAAAATAAACGCGGTAACCATTTTCAGTAAACCAGAATAGGGCTTAGCCAATATTCGGCTTCTTTCAAGCTCATTCCTTTACGCTTTCTGTAATCTTCCACTTGATCCTTTAGGATTTTGCCAACGTTGAAATATTTTGCGTTCGGATTAGCAAAATAAATTCCGGCGACCGAGGCGGCAGGAATCATTGCCAGGCTCTCTGTTAATTTAATTGACGCTTTCTCTTCTACGTTCAATGCTTTCCAAAGCTGTAGTTTTTCGGTGTGGTCAGGTTGCGAAGGATATCCGGGCGCGGGTCTGATCCCTGTGTACTTTTCTTCAATTAAATCCCCCGGAGAGGGATTTTCATTAGGCGCGTAGCCCCAATATTCTTTTCTGATTTTCAGGTGCAACCATTCGGCGAAGGCTTCGGCAAGCCGGTCAGCCAATGCTTTAATCATTATTGAATTGTAATCGTCGTTGTTGGTTTGGTATTGTTGCGCAAGCTCTTCGGCTCCCAAGCCGGCGGTAACCGCGAACATGCCGATGTAGTCTATCCTTCCCGATTCCTTAGGCGCAATGAAATCCGCTAACGCCAAGTTAGGTTGTCCTGCCGATTTTCTCTTCTGCTCTCTTATTGTGTGAAGAACCGTAACTAATCCCTTCCTATCCTCGTTGGTGTAAACTTCAATGTCGTCTGCCACGGAATTAGCGGGGAAAATTCCAAACACAGCGTTTGCTTTGACGAGCCCTTTTTCAACGATTTCTTTTAACAAAGCTTGAGCGTCGTTAAATAATTTTGAGGCTTCTTTCCCTTTTTCTGACGAGCTTAATATTTCGGGGTATTTACCTTTAATTTCCCAAGCGCTGAAAAACGGAGTCCAGTCGATAAAAGGAACAATTTCCTTTAACGGAAAATTTTTAAGCGCTTTAACTCCAATTAAATTAGGCTTTGCTATCTTTTCTTTTGTCCAGTCCAATTTCAGCCTGTTATTTCGGGCTTCTTTAAGGGTTAAGTAATTTTTAGCCTTTATTTTTAGCATATGGTTGCGCCTGATTTTTTCGTATTCTTCTTTAATCTTTTGGAAATATTTTCCCCTTGCGGAGTCGCTGATTAAATTTGCGGCGACGCCAACGCTGCGCGAAGCGTCCAAAACGTGTACTACCGGATGTGCGTAATTTGGCGCTATTTTTACTGCGGTGTGAACGCGTGAGGTTGTGGCTCCACCTATTAATAAAGGTATTTCGAAGCCTCGCCGCCCCATTTCCTCCGCCACGTGTGCCATTTCATCCAGCGAAGGAGTTATTAATCCGCTCAGTCCCACAATGTCTACTTTGTTTTTAACTGCCTCTTCCAAAATCCTTTCCGCTGGAACCATTACTCCAAGGTCAATCACTTCAAAATTGTTACAACTAAGCACAACGGAAACAATGTTCTTGCCAATGTCGTGTACGTCGCCTTTAACGGTTGCAAGAAGAATTTTACCGGCGGCTCCCAAGCCGCTTTTTTGCTTTGATTCCTCGATGTAAGGAATTAAATACGAAACGGCTTTCTTCATTACTCTTGCGCTTTTTACTACTTGCGGCAAAAACATTTTACCCGAACCGAACAAGTCTCCAACCACGTCCATTCCTTCCATTAAAGGTCCTTCAATTACCTTTAACGGATCGCCTATTTTAACTCTTGCTTCTTCAACGTCTTCTTCTACATATTCAACAATCCCCTTTATTAATGCATGTTTCAACCTTTTTTCTACCGGAAGAGCCCGCCATTCTTGGCTTTTCTTTTTGTCTTCTTTTTTGCCTTTTACCGTCGAGGCAAATTCAATAAGTTTTTCCGTAGCGTCTTCTTTTCTGTTTAATACTACGTCTTCCACCAATTGTAAAAGGTCTTTTGGAATCTCTTCGTAAACGGCAAGCTGTCCGGCGTTAACAATCCCCATGTCCATCCCGGCCTCAATGGCATGGTAAAGAAAGACCGTGTGCATGGCTTCTCTTACAACGTTGTTTCCCCTAAAAGCAAATGACAAATTACTAACCCCGCCGGAAACGCTTACGAAAGGGAGGTTGTTTTTAATCCAACGGGTAGCCTCAATAAAATCAACGGCGTAATTGTTGTGCTCTTTCATGCCAGTCGCTATTGCGAAAATGTTTGGGTCGAAAATAATATCCTGAGGCGGAAAGTTTATTTTTGTTGTCAATAAGTCGTAAGCGCGTTTGCAGATGGCAATCTTTCTTTCGTAACTATCGGCTTGTCCTTCCTCGTCGAAAGCCATTACTATTGCTGCCGCTCCGTAACGCAAAATTTGTTTTGCTCTCGAAAGAAATTCTTCTTCCCCTTCCTTTAAGCTAATTGAATTAACAATTCCTTTGCCTTGAATGTTTTTTAATCCCGCTTCTATTACCGACCATTTCGACGAGTCAATCATAATCGGAACTCGCGCAATGTCTGGCTCTGAAGCCACAAGTCTTAAAAATTTAACCATCGATTCTTCGGCGTCAATCATTGCGTCGTCCATGTTGACGTCAATAATTTGCGCGCCGTTTTCAACTTGTTCGCGCGCCACTGAAAGCGCTTCCTCAAAATTTCCTTCTTTAATTAGTCTGGCAAATTTCTTCGAACCTGCTACGTTGGTCCTTTCACCAATATTAATAAAATTCGAATCTTCCCGTACCGTAAGGGCTTCCAGCCCGCTCAACCTTAGGAGAGGCTTTATTTTCGGTATTTTGCGCGGTTCAAAATCTTTAACCATCTCCGCAAATTTTTTGATGTGCTCCGGCGTAGTGCCGCAGCATCCGCCTACAATATTTAAAAATCCACGCCTTGCATATTCCCTTAACGTGCCTTCCATTGTGGAAGGCGACTCGTCGTAATCCCCGAATTCATTGGGTAATCCGGCGTTGGGGTAAAGACTAATGTAACAATCGGCAATTTCGGAAAGCTCTTGAATGAACGGGCGCATTTGCTTTGGACCTAACGAACAGTTTAATCCTACGCTTAGCAAATTTTTTGTGTTGGCTATTGAATTCCAAAACGCTTCGGTTGTTTGCCCCGAAAGCGTTCTTCCGGAAAGATCCACAATTGTTCCGGAAATCATTATTGGCAAATTAAGTTTTCTTTCCTCAAGCAATTCCTGAATTGCAAACAAGGCGGCTTTGGCGTTTAGCGTGTCGAAAATTGTTTCTACCAGCAAAATGTCCGCGCCCCCGTCAATTAAGCCCCTTGCCTGTTCGCGGTAAGCTTCCGCCATTGTGTCGAAGTCTACGTCGCGATACGCCGGGTCGTTCACTTGCGGCGACATCGAGAGGGTTTTGTTAGTCGGACCCATCGAGCCTGCGACAAACCTCGGCTTGCCGGGCGTCTTTTCGGTAAATTCCAACGCCGCTTCTTTAGCAAGTCGCGCGGATTCGTAATTTATTTCGTAAACAATCTCTTCGGTGTGGTAATCCGCCTGAGAAATTCGAGTTCCGTTAAATGTGTTTGTTTCAATAATATCAGCCCCGGCGGTAAGATACTCCCTGTGTATTTCCTTAATTATTTTGGGTTGGGTTAAGGAAAGAATGTCGTTGTTTCCCTTAAGTTGAAATTCGAAATTTTTAAACCTTTCGCCGCGGTAATCTTCTTCGGTTAATTTGTAGCGTTGAATCATTGTGCCCATCGCTCCGTCGAGCACAAGTATTCTTTCTTTTAAAATATTAAATAATTTATTGTACATAGCGCCTTGATTAAAGATTTTGAAGTTAACCCTCAATATAATTAAATTCGAAATTATAAAAAATAATTTAAGGTGTAGGAATGATTATCGTTACAGGCGGAGCGGGATTTATTGGCAGCGTAGTAGTCTGGAAGCTTAATTTATTAGGCAGGGACGATGTAATCATAGTCGATAGATTAGGCGACGAGGAAAAGTGGAAAAATTTAAATGGACTGAAATACGCTGACATTTTCCACAAGGACGAGTTCTACGATTTGATTGTTGAAGAATCTTTCCCTTATTCCGTCGAAGCGGTCATTCACCTTGGCGCATGTTCTTCTACAACGGAAAAGGACGCCGATTATCTTTTGTTCAATAATTTCAAATATTCCCAGGCTGTTGCAAGATTTGCCCTTGAACGGGACGCAAGATTTATTTACGCTTCTTCTGCGGCAACTTACGGCGACGGCTCAAACGGCTACCAAGACAACGAAGAAACAATTGAAAATTTGCGCCCGCTTAACATGTACGGCTATTCCAAACAAATGTTTGATTTGTGGATTAAAAGAAAAAATTTGTTCGACAAAGTTGTTGGACTTAAATATTTCAACGTTTACGGACCTAACGAGTATCACAAAGGCGACATGAGGAGCGTTGTTCACAAGGCTTTCGAGCAGGCGGTTCATTCCGGAAAGGTTAAGCTGTTTAAATCTTACAATGAAAAATTTAAAGACGGCGAGCAGATGAGGGATTTCATTTACGTTAAAGACGCAGTGGACATGACGCTTTTCTTCCTTGAAAATAAAAGGGCTAACGGACTTTTTAATATTGGGACGGGACAGGCGCGAACTTGGAACGATCTTGTAACCGCATTGTTTAAGGCTCTTGAAATGCCTGTAAATATTGAGTATATCGACATGCCGGGATACTTGCGCAATAAATATCAGTACTTTACACAAGCAGATGTTTCAAAAATAAAAAACTTTGGATTTAACTCCGAAATTCATTCGTTGGAAGACGGCGTTTCGGATTACGTGAAAAATTATTTGTTGAAGAATAAATTTGTCGCTTACTGAAAATGAAATTAGCCACCCTTTGTTACGTTAAAAAAGATGGCAAAACTTTAATGCTTTACCGCAACAAGAAAAAGAACGATTACCACGAGGGCAAATGGAACGGGCTTGGCGGAAAGTTTGAACAGGGCGAAACGCCGGAGGAATGCGCAATCAGGGAAGTTAAGGAAGAAAGCGGTTTGCTTGCCACAAGCCTTAAATTAAAGGGCTTCATTACTTTCCCCATGTTCGACGGCAAAGACGATTGGTACGTTTTCTTATTCGTAATCGACGAGTTCCAAGGGGATTTAATTGAATCGCCGGAAGGGGAGCTTAAGTGGATTCCGGACGAGGATTTGTTAAAATTAAATTTATGGGAAGGGGATAGGATTTTTATCCCGTGGCTATTGGGCGAAAAGTTCTTTAGCGCCAAATTCACCTACAACGACGGGACTTTTGTGGATTACGAAGTTAATTTTTATTAGCAAAGATTACTACAACCAGTCGGGCGTTACCGCGTCGAAAAGCCTTCGTACAAATCTTTGTTGTGTTTTTCTATTTCCTCTTTGCGTGGAATTAAATTGTAAGGATTCTTTGCGTCGTGAAATTGACGGGGAAATTTAGAATTGAATTTTCCCTCCCATTTTTGAATCCAACTCTCGGGAATGTTTCCGGGAATTTCTTTTCCCAAAAATAAAAAATAAAGAATAGCCCAAACTCTTATTGTTGAAAGCAGCGAATACCCCCCACCCAACGTGAAGAGAATTTTTCCGCCGGAAAATTTGTCCGAGAGCTCCAGAAGTTTTTTGAAGATTTTTTCGTAGTCTTGGGTCGTTAGTAACAAGTCCGCCAGAGGATCTGAATAATGGGCGTCCGCTCCCGCTTGGACTACAATTACATTTGGTCTGAACCACGAAAGAGCCTGTTGCGTAACTCTTTCGAAAACTTCGAAGTAAGAATCCCCTTCAGTAAAAGGC
>JALWSN010000533.1:5827-11908 GCA_027080245.1 Ignavibacteriales bacterium
CCCCATTCCTGCACCCATTTCGTAAATCCAGCCGGTGCCGGGAAAGAGATATTCTCCGGATTCGTGGAAAGATATGGTCATTACTTTTCCGTCGGAATAAAATATTTCCTGAACCCCATCGCCGTGGTGCACGTCTACGTCGATGTAGGTAACATGCCAGCCGGCTTCGGTAAAAGTTTTAATTGCAAGCGCCAAATCGTTGTAAATACAAAAGCCCGCCGCGAGGCTTGGATGAGCGTGGTGAAAACCTCCGCCTAATTGTAATACTTTGTTAGCTTCGCCCTTAAGGATTAACTCCGCTCCAAATTTTGTCCCTCCCGCGTGCAGCCTTGCCGCCTCTGCCATTCCTTTAACTATTGGATTATCCTGCGTTCCAAATCCGTAGGCTTCTGCTCCTTCAACGTCTTTCCCTTCGGAAATCGCCTCCACTGTTTCAATGTATTTTGCGGAATGAATTTTCATTAACTCCTCGGGCGTTACGCATTCGGGCTTTTCGTAATCAACGAATTCGCCCATCTCTTTTAACAAATCCACAAGTAGCAAATTACGCAGCGGGCTGAAGGGATGCATGTCGCCTAAATCATATTTTTTGTAATCCGGGTGGTAAACTATTTTACGCATACTATGTGAGGCGGCCAAATTATTTCAAAATCGGAATTACAAATTTCTTCTGCAAGTCCTCTGATTTCCATTGTGCTTATTCTAAGCACAAGTCGCATTTTCCCTTCTTTGTCGGGGTAAGTTAAAATCGAATGAATGTTAATCTTTCGTTGCGCCAATAGGGTTGCCAATCTTGCTAACTCTCCGGGTTTGTCCTTAAGCCTAATGTCTATTCTGCCGCTTGGTCTGTGCACACCGGTTAGCATTAGCATTGCGTCCAGCAAGTCCACGCCTGTTACAATTCCCACAAGCTCTCCGAATTCTTCAACCGGCAGGCAACCTATTTTTAGCTCACGCATGAATTGAGTGGCTATTTCAATTGGATCTTCAGGGTTTGTTGTTTTAACGGGGTGACTCATTACGTGGCGCACTTCCGCGTCGGGATCAAACGGATGAACGGCTAACTTGCTTGTGGCGAGTCTTAAATCCCTGTCGGTAATTATCCCTACAAGTTTGCCTTTTTCCATTACTGGCAGATGTCTGATATTCTTTTCCTGCATTAACTTGTAAGCGTCGCAGAGCTTTACCTCTGGCGAGATTGTAATTGGATCCGGATGCATTACTTCTCTTACTAGCATGTTTGACTCCTCCTAATAAACCGGTCTTTTAGCGCCGCCAGGCTTAATAATCATTGAACAATCGTCCGTGTGGAGTAATGAATTTTCATCCTGAAAAGCTTTTAACTCTAATTTCCAGAGCCAGGGCAACTCTTCAATCATTTGGGAAATTCTTCCAAGCGTTTGGGCTATTGTCGCTCGGTTGCTTGCGGTTAATTCTAATTGTATTTCGTCGATGTCCCTGTCCGTTAACGGCGTAATTCTTAAGACCTTCTTGTCTTCCCTTTTTACTTGAATTAACGGACCGAAAAGTTTGTCCGGTTTAACCTCAATAATCGCGAGCTTGTCCTTTTCCTCCAAATCGGATTTGAAATTAAATCCGAAGTAGCTCAATATTTTTTGCGCGCTTTGGCAGTCGACTTCTACTTCATCTTTCCCTTCGTTGTTCTTCAAGATTTCTTGAACCAAAATTCTTGCTTTGTCGGCTTGAACGTCCTCGTACCAAACCAATTTGCCCGCGGGTTTGTTTTTGTAATTTACGTATCGGGCTATTCTGCCAAGGGCTTTTGCCGCAAGTTCGGGGAATCTGAAAGCCGGGAACATTCTTTCTCCGTCGGAGTTTTCTTCTTCCACAAGAGAAATTGAGCCGACTTCTCCCATTAAACAAAGCAGCACCGGTTTTTTGATTTTACTTTCTTTTTCCGCTTCAGCCACCGCTTTCCTGATTGCCGAGGAAACGTCTTCCGTTCCGCAATTGCCCACGCAGGCATAGCCTACAAGTAGGGAATGAACATCGTCGTTCAGCAAAGCTTTTTTTACGGCTTCGTAGTAATTGTTTGCCTGCGTGAACGCGCCTAAGTTCACAAGTCCCTCGTTGGCAATTTCCAATCCGTTGGCTTCGCAGGAATCGGCAAATATTGTAGCCATTCCGGCAGAGTTGGCGATGATGCAAACTTTGTTGCCCTCAGGCAGAGGTTGGTGTGAAATTACCAACGCAACGTCGAACAACTCCTCTAAGGAATCTGCAAGAATAACGCCTGTTTGGTGGAATAAAGCCTCAATTTCCGTAGCGCCGCCTGTAGATATTCCGGTTTTTGCCTCGGCCGTTTTTTTCCCCGCCGAACTTCTTGCGCTCTTTACGCAAAGAATGGGTTTCTTGTAAGTCATCTCCCGCGCGATTCTAACAAATTTACGAGGGTTGCCGAAAGTTTCGAGGTAAAGAATAGCCATTTTTGTGTCGGGATCTTCTTCCCAATACTGCAGCAAGTCGTTGCCCGAAACATCTGCGCGGTTACCCGCTGAAACGAAGGTAGTAAACCCAATTCCTTTTTCTTTTGCGTATTCCATGATTACCAAACCCAGCGCCGCTGAATGAGAAAAGAATCCCGCGTTTCCCTTAAGAGCAAGCGACGGTGCAAGCGAGGCGTTCAGGCGAATGTCCAAACTGGTGTTCATTACTCCAAGGCAGCTTGGCCCTAAAAGCCTGATGCCGTGTTTGTGGATTAATTCCACTAATTTTTTTTGTCTTTCGGCTCCTTCCTGTCCTGCTTCGGCAAAACCTGCTGAAACTACCAACAAAGCTTTTGCACCTACCTTAGCGGCGTTTTCGGCAACTTCCTGAACCGTTTCCGCAGGAACCGAAATTACTACAAGGTCAATTTTGTCGGGAATTTTTGAAAGCGAGGAATAAGCTTTAACGCCGTTAACGGAATCCGCTTGAGGATTTACCGGATAAATAGTGCCTCTGAAACCCGCATTCAGAATATTTTTAAATATTAAATGTCCAATGGATTCGGGGTCTCGGGAGGCGCCAACTACCGCAATTACTTTTGGCCTGAGCAGCGGAACAAGAGATTTTGCCGTAGCTATTCGTTCGCGCAATGCAGCCTTTTCCCACGTGGCTTTCGAGCCGCTTACCGGAAGCTCGATGTGGACAGTATCCGAATGCCAAACGTGGTGATTTTGAAATCCCGAGTGCTTAAATACATTAATCATTGGTTGATTATCGGGCAATACTTCGGCTTCGAACTCAATGTAACCGTTTGCCGCGGCAAGCCCCGCCAATCTTTCCAGCAGCAAGGTGCTAATACCTTTGCCTTGGTAATCGTCCTCAATTAAAAAAGCAACCTCGGCGGATCTGCCGTTGCCCGTGCCGGCGTAGTTTCCAAGCCCCACTACTTTTTCCTCTTCGCCTTCGCCAACTAAGGCTAACAGGCATCCTTGAGAGCGAAAATCGCCTTTGCAAAGCTCGTCTATTACTGTCTCGGGCACTTCGGAAATTGCTGCCATGAAACGCATTCGCAAACTTTCTCGGGAAACTCTTTTCATGAACGATTTAACTCGTTCTTTGTCCTCGGGGAAGGCAGGCCTGAACAAAACCCCCTGCCCGTCTTTCAAAATAACATTCTCCTTGTAGGAGAGCCCTTCCGGTATGATTCTAAACATTTTAATCTTCCGGATTGTTAAAATTAACTTAATTTGATTTTAAGATAATTATTTTTTCGGAATATTTCACGAATATTTTTTTAAAATTAATTTATTTTTGAACCGCTGTTCAATAATAAGATGTTCCAAAATTATGTGGTGATTCTGATTTGGTTTGAGCCCGTGGAATTGTGAAAGGAATGTTTTTATATTAGCACCAACGTCGCTAAGGCTTTTTACGCTTAGATTATTTTTAACAATTTCAGGGACATTATTAAAATCGCTACAATTAAAATTATTTTAATAAACTTTTCGCCTTTTTTAATTGCTAACTTCACGCCCCACCAACCGCCTATTGAGTTGCCCGCCGCAAGGGTTAATCCGTAAATCCAATTTACATTGCCGCTGTAGATGAAAATAATTAGTGCGGGAATTGTGTAAATGGTAATAATGAACATTTTGTGCATGTTCACGTAGATCAAATTAAAATGCATTAGGTAATAAAGCGTGGCTATTAAAAGAAACCCCACGCCCGCTTGAACAAACCCGCCGTAAAATCCGATGCCGAACAAGGCAAGGTAAACTGTGGGCGGAATTTTTTTCTCGGCGGAATTGTTGTAGTTAATTTGTTTGCGTGGCAACAGCATTGAAACAACCACGCCAATTAGAACAATTCCAAGTATTGTTTTGAATGTTTCGTTGGAAATGTTCACGGCTAAGATTGCTCCGACGATTACGCCGGGTAAGGTAAACAACGCCAGTTTTAAGCTTAACCGGGCTTGACTGTAATTTTCTTTTTTTAATTTAATTAACGCAACGATGTTTTGAATTAAAATTCCCACTCTGTTAGTGCCGTTAGCAAGGGCGCCGTCCAGGCCAATGAAAATTAGAGAAGGCAAAGTTAAAGTAGAACCGCCGCCGGCGTTTACGTTAATGAAGCCGGCAATTAAGCCAACAAGAAAAATTAAAATTATTGATTGAGCTTCTGGCATTGCAAATTGCGAAGATTAAAAAAGAAGCCGCCCGTTTTCTCTTTTTCAAGAACGGGATGGGCGGCTTCAAATAATTGTTAAGCTACCGTTACGTCCTTGCACATGTAAACGTCCTGAACCATGTTCACAAGTTTAATTCCTTCTTCCATTGGGCGCTGGAAGGCTTTTCGTCCGAGAATCAATCCCATTCCGCCGGCGCGCTTGTTAATTACCGCGGTTCTAACCGCCTGAGCGAAATCGTTTGCGCCGGAAGCCCCGCCGCTGTTGATTAAACCCGCTTTGCCCATGTAGGAATTAATTACTTGGTAGCGTGTTAAATCAATTGGGTGATCGCTTGTAAGTTCCTCATAAACTTTGGGGGATGTTTTGCCAAATTTAAGAGCGAGAAATCCGCCGTTGTTTTCAGGTTGTTTTTGTTTAATGATATCCGCTTCGATAGTGGCGCCAAGATGATTTGCCTGTCCAGTTAAATCAGCGGAAAGATGGTAATCCTTGTCCGATTTGAAAGCAGGGTTTCTTAAATAGCACCAGAGGAAAGTAGCCATTCCAAGTTCGTGCGCATGCTGGAAAGCTTCGCTTACTTCGACGATTTGACGATTACTTTGCTCCGAACCGAAGTAAATTGTCGCCCCAACTGCGGCGGCGCCCATGTCGTAAGCCTGTTCTACGGAAGCGAACATTATTTGGTCGTATTTGTTCGGGTAAGTTAGCAATTCGTTGTGATTTAATTTTACGATGAAGGGAAATTTGTGAGCGTACTTCCGAGAAACCATTCCCAGAACTCCAAGCGTGGAAGCCACAGCGTTACAGCCTCCTTCGATTGCAAGCTTAACGATGTTTTCCGGGTCGAAGTAATCGGGATTTGGCGCAAACGAAGCTCCCGCCGAATGCTCAATGCCCTGATCGACAGGTAATATCGACAAATAGCCCGTTCCTGCAAGCCTTCCCGTGTTGAAAATCCATTGGAGATTTTTCATTACGTTCACGTTTCTGTCCGAGTTGTAAACTACTCGTTCCACAAAATCCGGACCGGGAAGGTTTAATTTTTCCTTCGGGAATTTGGCTTTGTAGTTCAGCAAGTAATCGGCTTCGTTTCCTAATAATTCTTGAATTTTATTTATCATCGCTCCTCCATTTTAGATTAATGAAATTTTACAAAGAAATTTAATGTAAAATTTCTTTTTCTAAAAATAAAATTTATGTTATTATTAAAAATAACACATCTGCCCAAAAAATTGAATTGCAATACATTTTGAACAGTAGTTCATTTACGAATTATTAATTCACACCAACTCCGACCCTTTCCCTTGCCGAGGGGAAGAGTTAACGCAATCAAATGATTTCACCAATGTTAATGGGTGGTGTGTAAAGACCTTTGCGTTATTTACGTGGCAAAGGGTAAATATGACAATGAACTGTCTGCAAAGATTTAGCAGGGCGCTCAAAGG
>JALWSN010000534.1 GCA_027080245.1 Ignavibacteriales bacterium
TAATCGGCAGCACAATGCTTAACCTTTTTGCCGCTCTTTCCATGTATTCGTATTGACCGCTCCAGATGATTGAATATCCCGGCGGCAAATGTAATTTTTCCGCCACTACTTTTTGAGCTTTTTTAACGTAAGTGCCCACATCGATGTTTTCAATGTCAATGTAAACCCAGGCGTTCGGTCGGGCGTCTTCCGATTTAATAACAGGCGGACCTTTTTTAACTACTATTTGCCCGAGTTCTTCAAGAGGAATGTTGCCGCCTTTGGGTAAAGGCACTAAAACGCGTTTTAACTCTTCGATGTTTTCCCTGTAATCGCGCTGGTATCTTAAGTTAACGGGATACCTTTCGAGTCCTTCAACGGTCTTGGTAATGTTCATGCCGCCTACAGCGCTCATGAACACATCCTGAACGTCGCCGATGGTTAAGCCGTAACGCGCAATCGCCCGCCTATCGATTTTGAAATCTACGTAATTGCCTCCCGCTGCTCTCTCGGCGTAAACAGAACGAGTACCCGGCACCGTTTTGATTATTTTTTCGATTTCCTTGCCGATTTTCTGTAATTTATTCAAATCCGGTCCGGCAATTTTAATGCCTACGGGTGTTTTAATACCCGTCGAGAGCATGTCGATTCTTGTTTTAATTGGCATCGTCCACGCGTTCGTTACCCCTGGAATTTTAATTGCCGCATCCATTTTGTTAATTAACTTTTTCGGCGTCATTCCCTCAGGCCATTGACTTTCCGGCTTAAGCCTGATTGTGGTTTCGATCATCGAAAGGGGCGCTGGGTCCGTAGCCGTTTCCGCCCTGCCAATCTTCCCAAAAACAGATTCCACTTCGGGGAAAGATTTAATTATCCTGTCCGTTTGCTGAAGAATTTCCCTTGCCTTTGTTATTGAAATTCCCGGCAACGTAGTAGGCATGTAAAGCAGGTCCCCTTCGTAAAGCGGAGGCATGAATTCCGAGCCTAATTTCTTAAATGGGTAGTAAGTAACGCCTAAAATAATTAAGGCGACGATTATTAACCCCCAACTGCGCTTCATTGCAAAATCCACAATTGGATGATAGATTTTCATCAGGAAAAACGTAAGCGGGTTCTTGTGCTCTTCCTTCATCTTTCCACGAATAAAGAAACCCATTAAAACGGGCACCAGCGTAATTGAAAGAAACGCCGCCACAGCCATTGAATATGTTTTAGTGAACGCCAAAGGCTTAAACAACCTCCCTTCCTGCATTTCCAGCGTAAAGACGGGCAAGAAGGAAATAGTAATAACAAGCAGAGAATAAAAAATAGAAGGACCGACTTCCTTGGCGGATTCCATTATTACCCACCAGTGCGGTCTTTGCTTTTCAGGCGCAAGCTCCTGGTTGCGAACCATGTGGGCTTGCGCGTTCTCAATCATTATTATTGCCGCGTCCACCATGGCTCCTATCGCAATTGCAATTCCTCCGAGGGACATTATGTTGGCATTAATTCCCTGAATTTTCATGATTATGAACGCGCCTACAATCGCCGTTGGCAACATTAAAATAGCCACAAGGGAACTGCGGAAGTGAAGCAGGAAGAGCATAATTACCAAAGCCACTACAATGCTTTCCTCCAGCAGCTTGTCAGAAAGATTGTCGATTGCCTTGTGAATCAATCCGGAACGGTCGTAAGCCGTAAGTATTTGAACGTCCGGTGGTAAAGATTTTTTAAGCTCCTGCAGTTTTTTCTTAACTCTTTCAATTACTTTTAATCCGTTTTCACCGAATCGTTGAATTACAACTCCGCCAACCACTTCTCCTTCACCGTTCCAGTCGGCAAGTCCTCTTCGTATTTCGGGACCAATATCCACTGTTGCTACGTCTCTCAAATAAACGGGCGTTCCCGTAGCCTTGTTAACCCCAATGGCAACGTTTTCCAGGTCCTCTTTACTTTTAATGTATCCGAGCCCTCGAACCATAAATTCGGTTTCGCCCATTTCAATAAGGCGTCCGCCGACGTCGTTGTTGCTCTTTTTAATAGCCATTTTTATTTTGGAAAGAGGAATGTCGTAAGAGGCTAATTTAATAGGGTCGACGTTCACTTGGTACTGCTTAACGAAACCGCCAATGCTTGCAACCTCCGCCACGCCGGGCACGGCTGTAAGCTCGTACCGAAGGAACCAATCCTGAATTGAGCGCAATTGTTGAAGATCCCGCTTATCGGATTTCAACACGTACTCGTAAACCCAGCCAAGTCCGGTGGCGTCCGGTCCCAATTCCGGCGAAACGCCTTTAGGCAATTGGCTTTGCATTGAACTCAAATATTCCAGCACGCGACTGCGCGCCCAGTAGAGATCCGTTCCGTCTTCGAAAATTATGTAGACCATCGAAAAACCAAAGAAAGAATAACCCCGGACGTCGATGGCTCCGGGAACCGAAAGCATTTTGGTAGTAAGAGGATACGTTACCTGATCCTCCACTATTTGTGGTCCCTGCCCGGGGTACTTTGTGAAAATAATCACCTGAACGTCGCTTAAGTCCGGAATTGCGTCTACGGCGGTGTTCTTAATAGCCCAGATGCCTCCCAAAATCAAAGCGACGGTCATAATCAAAATCATTATTTTATTGTTAATTGACCATTCAATTATCTTTGCGATAACACCGTCTTTTTTATAATCGTTTGATACCATATTTAACTCCTTCTCTAAAACTTAAAGAGAAAACTTTTAGAAAATAACCGCCCGGAAGAATTACGTTTTTACCGGGACGATAAACTTTATTTCTTGTATTTAAATCCATGTTCCTTCAAATTCTTTTTTGCTTGTTCTATTGTTACTTCCCGCAAAGTCATTCCGCAAATCGGGCAAGTTCCCGGCTTGTCGGAAATTACGTTCCAGTCCATTACGTCCTGAAACACTTTGCCGTCGTGGTTCTTGTCGATTGCCGAAAGGTCGATTACTCCTTTGCGAATTAGTTCGGATTTAACTTGTTTCTTCCCGTCTTTTTTCATCTTCATGTTCATCTTCATTTTTCCCTTCGACGTATCGGCGGGATTTTTAGCTTTCGTAAACAGGTTAA
>JALWSN010000535.1 GCA_027080245.1 Ignavibacteriales bacterium
ACCATTGAAAAATCGGCCCAAAATTTAATTCAATGGGACGCTTTCGCATTTGTTTATTACGATTCCTTGAACGACAAATTTACAACAGTAAAAATTTCCAACAAGCGTTCGGTGAAATATATTGGCGAAGGATTGGAAATAGATCTTAAAAAATCGCTTGTAGGACAAGCAATTCAATCTGGAATGCCCGTAAATATTGACGACACCTCTATTGCAAGCGGCGACGAATTTATCCGTTACTCGCCGTTGGAAGACGTTAGCTTCGAAGGCTCTTTCCTGGCTATTCCGCTTGTTTATTTGAACGAAGTCTTTGGTGTTGTTTGTTTTGAGAACTTAAAAAAATCCGCTTACTCCAATTCCGACGTTAAATTTCTCAGGCAAGCGTTTCGGATTTTTTCTTTCCTCGCAAGTTCAAACTCGAAGCAAACTTATTTAAAAAGCCTTTTAAGCGTGGACATCGAAACAAAGCTACTAAATAAAAACGCTTTCCTCGAGGCTCTTTCAAAAGATTTACTTAAAGCTAAAGATTTTAACGCTCCGGGCGCAATTGTTTTCGTGCGCGTGGACGAGTTCTTGGAACAATCTTCCCTATTTGAAGGCGACCCCTTTCCTAAAGTGCTTAAGACAATTGTTGAATTAATTAAAGAAAGTTTGGACGAAAAAAGTTTGTTCGCTCGATTGGATAAGCGGCTTCTTGCAATTCACTTTTTTAACACAACCACAAAGGACGCTTACTTGTGGGCGGAAAAGACACGCGTAAAAATTGCAAGGAAACCTATTCCCGTAATGTCCCGCCAATCCACTTTTACGGTTTCAATAGGTGTAGCTTCCACGAACAACAAAACTGACGTTAACGAAATTTTAAAAAACGCAAAACTTGCGCTCGACAAAGCTATTGAAAAAGGCGGCAACGCGGTAATAAACGCTAATTAAAGGCTCTAAAATGAAAAACTTTATTTTAATTATTCTCGACGGAGTAGGCGTTGGGGAATTGCCCGACGCCAATAAATACGGTGACGAGGGGAGTAACACCCTCGGCAACATGGCAAAAACATTGGGCGGATTAAACCTCCCTAATTTGCGAAGAATGGGATTGGGCAACATCATTGAAATTAAAGGCGTTGAGCCTGTTGAATATCCTTTGGCTTCGTTTGGTAAAATGGCAGAAGTTTCTCCGGGTAAAGATTCCACTACGGGACATTGGGAAATTGGCGGATTAAAAGTTGAGGTGGACTTCCCCTACTACCCAAACGGTTTTCCTGATTATTTGATTTCCAAATTTCTGAAAGAGACAGGCGTTAAAGGGGTTCTGGGCAACAAGCCCGCCTCCGGCACTGAAATTATTAAGGAATTGGGAGAAGAGCACGTCGCTACGGGCTTTCCTATTGTTTACACTTCGGCGGACTCCGTTTTCCAAATCGCAGCGCACGAAGAAGTAATCCCGCTTAACCGGCTTTACGAAATTTGTAAAATTGCGAGGGAAAAAGTTCTAACCGGAAGCGACGCCGTGGGACGAGTAATTGCAAGACCGTTCGTTGGCTCTTCCGGCAATTACACAAGAACGACAAACCGAAAAGATTTTTCCATTCATCCTCCAAAGGATACAATATTAAACGTTCTTCAAAAAAACGGGATTAAGACTATTGCCATTGGGAAGGTTAACGATTTGTTTAATTATTCGGGCATCGACGAAAAAATAAAAACTCGCTCCAACGCCGAAGGCGTTCAAGCGATCATTAAAACCGCGCGCGAACAAAACGGCGCCTTCATTTTTGCCAACCTTGTTGACTTCGACGTTTATTACGGACACAGAAACAACCCGGAAGGATTTCACAAAGCGTTGCGGGAATTCGATTCAAGCTTGCCGGAAATATTGAAAGCATTGAACGAGGAGGACGCCTTAATAATTACCGCCGACCACGGCAACGACCCTACAACTACAAGCACAGACCATAGCAGAGAATATGTTCCTCTTTTATTTTACAGAAAGGGAATTGCCGGACGCAACCTTGGCGTTCGTAAAACATTTTCGGACGTCGGGCAAACAATAGCTCACTTTTTTAAAGTTAACAATTTGCTTGAGGGAGAAAGCTTCCTGAAAAATGAAGCGGCGTAATAGTCTGGAGCTAAAGCAATTCGCCGCAACAGCTACCGGCAACCCCTGTAAAATCAGTTTTTCGTCTAAAAATTTACGGGCAAAAGCTTGACTTTTAAATCATAAAAATGGAAATTCAGAAATTAAAAATTTCGGGAAAGCTTTGAAAGGGAAAACTGAATACCTGATTGATTCCGATATTCTGATTGAACACCTAAGTCACACCGACGTTTCAACCGAATCGGTTCTGGAAAAAGCCGTTAAAAAAGGGAATTGTTTTACTACTGCGCTTAACGCATCGGAGCTATACTTTGGAGCGGAAAGCAATTCCGAAAAAGAAATAATCGACAAATTACTCGATTCGCTAACGGGCGTTTTGGGCTTTCACCCTCGTTACAGCTTTACCATTTACGAACTTCGCGGCAGGGCGGAAAGTTTAAGGGACGCAATGTTTTTAAGCGTTGCACTGAACAACAGACTGCCAATTTTAACTATGCAAAAAGAGCGCTACAAAAATACCGGCGCTACAATTATTCTTCCTGAAAATATTTGAGGCAAAATGAAATTAGGAAAAGTAATCGGCACTGTTTGGTCGACAAGGAAAGACGAAAACTTAGTTGGAATGAAATTTTTAATCGTACGCGATTTAAAACTCGATTACACAGAAAAGGAAGGCTTCGTTGTAGCTGTCGATTCCGTTGGCGCCGGCGTGGGCGAGGTTGTCCTCTATGCTCAAGGCAGCTCGGCAAGGCAAACGGTTTTAACTAAGAACAGACCCGTCGACGCGGTTATTATGGCAATTGTCGATAAGCTCGACGTGTCGGTAAAGGAAAATTCTTAAACCTGCGGAATTATTATGTTACTTGGCGAAGTAATTGGCACAATCTGGGCTACACGTAAATACGAAGCCGTTAAGGGTTACAAGCTTCAATTGTTGCAGCCAATGAACTCCAACAGAGAAAAGCTTGGCGAACCGATTATTGCTGTGGATACGATTGGCGCGGGTCCCCACGAAATTGTTTTTTTCATCACCTCCTCGGAAGCCGTCATTCCAATGGAGGTAAACATGGCACCCGTGGACGCCGCAATAGTAGGCATCGTGGATTCAATAAACCTTGAAATAAAGCCGGAGAAGTAAAGTGAAAATTGTTAAGCAGTTTACCAACAGGGAAGGGCAATCGCTTGACAAATATTTACAGGAAATAAGCAAAGAACAACTGCTCACTCCGCAGGAAGAAATTGAGTTGGCGATTAAAATCAAACAGGGCGATGAGGAAGCGCTGAACAAAATGGTTAAAGCTAATTTAAGATTTGTTGTTAGCGTAGCTAAACAGTACCAGAATCAAGGGCTCTCGCTTGGGGATTTAATTAACGAAGGGAATCTTGGGTTAATTAAGGCGGCTAAGCGTTTCGACGAAACCCGCGGCTTCAAGTTTATTTCCTACGCGGTCTGGTGGATCCGGCAGGCAATTCTGCAGGCTCTCGCGGAACAGTCGAGAATTGTTCGCCTACCGCTCAACAAAGTGGGCACAATTTCAAAAATAAGCAAAGCTTACCACGAACTTGAACAGGAATTTGAACGCGAGCCAAGCCCCGACGAAATAGCCGAACAGCTGGACGTAGAAGTTAAAGAAATTTTTAAATCTCTTAAATTGCAGGAACGTCATCTCTCGGTCGACGCGCCAATAGGAGGCGATAGCAACAACAGCCTGCTGGACGTATTGGCAAACAAAGACAATCCTTCCCCAGACGACGATTTAATGAGGGAATCTCTTAAAGCCGAAATTAATCGGGTGCTCTCGATGCTTACGGAAAGAGAGGCAGAAGTAATTAAACTTTACTTCGGATTGGACAACACGCACGCTTACACACTTGAAGAAATCGGCGAAATGTTTAACCTTACGCGTGAAAGAGTGCGCCAGATCAAAGAAAAAGCAATCCGGAGATTGCGCCACACCTCCCGGAGCAAATATTTGCGGGCATATCTTGGCTAATTGCAAAGTTTCGGCTCGGTATTTATTGCTTTTGCTTAACATACTCGTTTTGTTTTCCTGCTCCTCTTCTGCCCTGCGTTACAAAGTTGAGAGCAACCAAGTTAAAAAGAAAAACCACAAATCCGTTAGGTTTACTTCGGCCGACGATTCGCTAATTCTTAAAAACGAGTTCGACGAACCGCCAATCGAGGATAAGCCTGTGAACAAAAGGGAATTCGTTGCAGAAGTCGCGAAAGGCAATAAATTCAAAGGCATTCCAAGGCGGGACAAATTACTTCTGACAATAATTGACTACGTGAATTCGCCGTACAAGTACGGCGGAACGTCCAAACAAGGAATCGATTGCTCGGCTTTTACGCAAAAAGTATTCGAGGAAAGCTGGAACATTAAACTACCGCGCACCGCCAAACAACAATTTGCAATCGGGCAACCCATTGAAAACATTAGGAATCTTAAATTCGGTGATTTGATTTTCTTCAACACAACCAGCCGTTCTTTCCCCGGTCATGTGGGAATTTATTTGGGCTCAATGTTATTTGCACACTCAAGTCTTTCGCGGGGCGTCACAATCTCCTCCCTGGAAAGCAGCTATTACAAAAGAAGATTTGTTGGCGGCAGAAGAATAATAGAAAAGTCCGCCACTAAAAAGCGGACTTTCTAAAAACAACTTACTTTATCAAGCTTACGCCCTTGCCTCTTTAGATCGCCTATCAATGCTGATTAAAAAGCCGATTACCATTAAAATAACGCCAATCCAAACAAAACTAATCAATGGTTTAATACTTGCCTCAACCGAGAGAGAGTCCGGCAAAACCCCGTCGTTATTAGCTTTGCCCAATTCTTCAAGGCTTATCGTTACGCTGCCCGCCGCGTTAAGTTTTACAAGGTTAACCTTTAGCTTTAATTTTTTTACCGTAAAGGGCGCGTATTTACCGCCGCTTCCTGTATTTTGGAACTTTGGCAGAGCTTCGTATTCTTTCCCGTCTTTCTTAATTTTTATTTTAGCACCAATGTAAAAAGGTTTGCCCTGTTGCATATTTTGAATTGCGTTTTTCGAACGCTCGAAACCGACAAAAGTAATAGTTGCGCCTTTATAAACAACGCTCTCGCCCTTTTTCAAAACGTATTCTTTCCCTTTCGATTTCGTCGAGTTGTCCGAATACCCAAGCGGAGAAACGTAAACATCTTTCAAAAATCCCTCCGCAATGTCGGGTTCGCGCATTAAGCTGTTGTTGTAATCGGACATGTACATTACCGGCAACAGGGTTTTTCTGCTGTTGTTTTTAGTTACCTCAACCTCAAATGCAAATTTCTTCCCGTTTTCAATTGGCTTGTAGCCAACGAAAGTAAAGTTGTAACCAAGAGCCGCAACCTTTTGCCCGCGCGGTAAATCCAAGGTCTTTTTTACCGAAAAGCCGCCGGATGCTACCACGCCCAACAGAAACACAGCCATTCCGATGTGAGCCACGTACGCTCCCAAATGCAGCGGTTTTTTGCGCAATATTTTAATCGTGATTTCGACGTTAACGTAAAGGGCAAACAAGGAAGAGAACGTTAAAATTGCGAGCATTAAATTGTTCAAACCGGCGAACAAGGCTAAAAGCCCCGTAATTATTAGGGAAACCAAAACAGGCATCGTCAGATTTTTAATTACCAGTTTATTGTCGTTGTGCTTCCAGCGTATTAATAAGCTGAGTCCGTTAAGCAGCCCAATAATAATTGCAATGGGAAGGTTCATTTGATTGTAGAACGATGTGTCTACAGCTTTGGCAAAAATAGGCGCAGAAGTTCCGACAAGAACAATAATAGCCGTTGCAAGCAAGGCTACCGCGCCGGTAAACAAAGCCAGCTCTCTGGAAATTAAAGAATCCTCACCCGGTGAAATTTCGGACAAATATTTCCAGCGCCAAACAAGGGCGGCTATACCCATTACAAGGAAAGACAAGATGAAGAGCAACAGCAGTAAATAAACGGTCATCCCGGGGTCTACAAAAGAGTGCACCGAAGCGTCGCCTAAAATTCCGCTTCGCGTAAGAAACGTGCTGTAGAGAACCAAAATGTAAACAAGCAAACCAAGAATAATATTTGTTTTAGCGTAACGGCCAACTCCGCCGTCCTTTTGGCTTCTTTTTTGGATTAACATTGTATGAATTAATGCAACACCAACCAGCCAGGGCACTAAACTTGAATTTTCCACAGGGTCCCAGCCCCAGTAGCCGCCCCAGCCAAGCACGCCATAAGCCCAATAGCCACCAAGCATAATCGCCAATCCCAGCACCATCATCGAAGCGAGTGTCCACGGGAAAGATTGCTTAACCCAGTTCTGATAGTCGTTCTTAAGCAATGCGGCAAACGAAAAAGCAAACGGAACGGTAGATAAAGCAAAGCCGGCAAAAAGCATTGGCGGGTGAATTTGCATCCAAAAATTTTGGAGTAGCGGATTTAACCCCTTGCCGTGAATAATAAAATCGTTCATTGCAATTCCGGCGGCTTTTAACGTAGCGTAAAGATGCGGCGTAAGCTTTACGAAATTTTCTCCCGTAGCGGTGTTCTGGAAAATTTGCCCTTGCAGAAGCGGTGAGCTTAAGTAAATAGGATTAACGCTTTTAATTGAAATGTAAACAGGCTCCGACCACAAATAAATGAACGGGCTTTTAAGAAACGGCGAAACCATCACAAGCAGGAAGAACATTGCAAGTGTGAAGGACATCATTACCCTTGGCTCCAAATCTCCCCGCTTGGCGGTATAGTTCATTAAAATCACGCCGATTATCGAAGTCATTAATAGCCACAACATGAAACTCCCCTGCTGACCGGCGTAAAACGTGGACATCAGCATTCCGAGGGAAAGATCGTTGTTGCTGTAATTATAAACGTATTCGTACTGATACTGATGCGTTACGATAGCGTAAAGCAGCATGGCGCTTGCCAGTATTACCGCAACCGCTGAAACGTGAAAACCAAAGCGCGCCGGCTTGAGTGTGTTTTCGTAACCCTTGTAAGATAAATAATACATTACGCCCGCAAAAACGCTGCTTATTAACGCGAGCGTCAATAATATATTTCCAATCATGGAAGTTCCCTTTCTTTAAATATTACTAGCTTGACGATTTCTTGTTCTGCCCTTGATATTTGGAAGGGCATTTGGTGAGAATGTCGGACGCCTCGAAATATCCGTTTTTGTATTTGCCGGTAACAACCATGCTCGTTGCAGATTCGAAATTATTTGGGATTGTTCCGTGATAAACCACTTTCATTACTTTACCCTTTGCGTCCTTGATGTAAAAAGTGAAAAGATTTTTTTGTTTGTCTATTACGTAGTTTTTTTCTTTAACCCACGAACCGGTCGCCCTAACAGTTCTGTTGGTTTTCATTACACGCGAAAAATCATTCACGTAACTGATGTTGGTTTGAGTGAATAGGTAAGCCATAATAGCCAGAAAGACTACTATTATTACCCCGCCGAAAATATATTTTGTTTTCATTGTTCTTTCTCCTTTAGTTCTTTTTCGATTTGTTTCAATCTTTTATCGGTATTCCACAAAAAAATGAAAATGCCAAACCAAATAACCAAAACAATAAACATTACAATGTATATTGAGTTTTTAGATAAGAAAGAAACCAATCCGCTCAAAGTAAACCTCTCAAATTAATTTTTTAAAAACTTTTTCGTGAATAATCAGGGCTTTCACCCTTAACTTCCACATCCAATAATATAAAATTGTGAATGAAAATAACGAGACGAAAAATACGACAAACATATTTCCGTTCATTTTGAAATCGACAATCGGACCGGCGTTAGTATCGTTTGCCGAGCCGGGATGCAAGCCAGTCATTATTCTGGGCATAATGAAAACAAAGAACGGCACCGTAAGAAAAGCTATGATTGAATAAACGGCCGAAAGCTTAGCGCGCTTGTCTTCATTTTCAATCGCGGAACGAAGCGCAATTAAAGAGCCGTAAATCAATAGCAGAACAAAAATGCTCGTCTCGCGCGGATCCCAATTCCAAAACGAACCCCATGTAAACTTTGCCCATATCGAGCCGGTTAGGGTGGCTAAAATCGTAAAGACCATCCCAAGCTGTAACGCCGCCAAAGATTTTGTATCGTCGTCAAGATTTTTTGTAACCATGTATCTGACGCCGAATATCATTTCCGTCAAATAAGCAATTACCGCCAACCAAGCCGTGGGTACATGAAAAAAGATTATTTTGGCTTTCTCTTCAAGCCCTTTAATCCACGGGAACTCGTACCACTTGGTGGGATCGTTTACTATCGGGAAGGATAATCCGGCAATAATTACAAGCGTCATTGTAACGAACAAAACAACTTTCCACGTAGTCGATTTCATCTGTTTTAGTCCGAATGTTTTTAGAATTTATTTTATTTAGACTTCTAAAATAAAGGTATTTTAAACAACAAAAAAGTCCTTTTCATTTTTACCAATATTAAATAATATTCATTTGTTAAAACAGAGGTTGAACTCTTAATTGCGTTGTTTTACGGCAAAAACAATATTATTTTTTCAACACCAATTCTTCAGGGGAAACCCTGTTCAAATTTTCTATTGACGAACCAAGGAACAACCCCGCCACTTCTTTGAATTTTGTTTGAATATCGCTAACGTAAAACTCAAGAGAACCAAGGTTGTTGGAATCGTTTAATACCCCCCGTCCGGCAAGGTGTTTTTCAACTTCTATTGCCGCCGCAACGCCGGAGTCAATTAATTTAATACCTTCGCCAATCGCTTCTCTGATAGGGCTTATTAATATTGGGTAGTGAGTGCATCCCAAAATCAATGCGTCTAATTTCTTTTCCTTCAATTCGCTTAAATATTCCTCGGCTATAAGTTTGGTTGCGGGGTGATTTGTCATTCCTTCCTCCGCCAAAGGAACGAAAAGCGGGCAAGCTTTCTCGAAAACTTCAAATTCATTCGAAAGCTCCTTAAGCTTTTTTTTGTAAGCGTGATTATTGATTGTAGCGTAAGTCCCAATTACTCCCACCTTTTTATTTGCGGCGTAATCCGCCGCCATCTTTGCTCCAGGTTCAATCATTCCTATAATAGGCACGTCGTAATGCGATTTCAAAAAGTCGATAGCTACGGAAGAAACAGTGTTGCAAGCGACGACAATCAGCTTAACATTTTTACGCAAAAGGAACTCTGTAATTTCCTTTGCGTATTCCGTTACCGTAGCGTTGGATTTGTTTCCGTAAGGCACTCTTGCGGTGTCCCCAAAGTAAATAATGTTCTCACTCGGGAGGTATTGGCGAATTCTTTTTACTACAGTCAATCCGCCTATTCCCGAATCGAAAACGCCAATGGGATTTTTTTTATTAATAAAGTTCAATTATCTCTCCAGAATTTCTTTTATTTTTTCTTTCAATGTTAATTTAATAAGCTCAAAATTTTCGGGCGCTATTTTTTGATTGGCTTCGTCCAGAACGTAAAACTCGCTTAATATCGTGGCTCTTTGTTCTTCGATGCTCCCGAAGAAGATCTTTAAGTTCAATTCCCCCAACGCGGCTGTAATTGTGTAGAGCAAACCGATAATATCGGGAGATTGAATGCTCAAAGCCGTGAACAATTTGTGCTCTTTAAAATTAACCGCTATTCTCTCCCCCTTGCGTAAAAGTCTGTTCCGCCATATCGTCCACTTCGAACGCAGGCTTTTAAATTTCTCGGCGATTTCTAAATTAAAATCCAGAGAAAGAGAAATATCGCTTCTGATCCTTTCGTACTTGCTTTTGTCCAAAGGCTTCCGGCTTCTGTAGTCCACTACGTTAAAGCTTTCCAGCACAATATTGTCCTTGGTAGTGTGAATATTAGCCGAACGGATGTCCGCCTCGTTAATTGTAAGCGAACCGCAAATATTGGAAAGCAACAATTTTTTATTTTTTGCAACGACAATAATATTGGTAAATTTTTCGTCTTCGTTAAACAGAATTGCCGTTTGATTATTTTTCCTAATATTCTTAATGGCTTCGGAAATTTCCGGATTTTTAATTTTCATCAGGAATTCGTACTCGCGCTTGTTTACAAAGTCCTCTTCGAATTCTTCTTTCAAATCATCCCTAGTAAATCCCTTTTCAATGTCAATCGGATAAAGCGAGGACTCGTTGGAAAACTTTTCTTCCAAGGCGCGCCTTGTTTTAATAAAGAGATCCTTCAACAAGCCAAGCTTCCATTTTGTTAAAATAATTGGGCTAAACGCGGAAAGGTTGGCGAAAGACAATAAATACAGTAGGTTCAAATGCTTCAGCGACGGAAATATTCCGCTAAAATTTTTAATTACTTGCTCGTCGTTAATATTTTCTCCGAACGCAACCCCTTTCATTTTGGGATAGTTGCGAATTAGAAACGAGACAATCTCGGTATCCCCGTAATTGTATCCCAACCTACCACAAATTGGGAAGGCAAATTCCGATCCTATTATTTCGTGCCCTTCAACCGAAATCGGTTTCCCGATTTCGTGTAAAAGCAGGGCAAGGTAAAGCAAGTCCTTACGCTCGGTTAAATTAAAAAGCCTACCAAGCTCGCTTTTTTCCTTCGACAAAGCCTCGAGATTTTTAATAGCCATTAAAGAATGCTCGTCCAAAGTGTACCGATTTCCAACGTCGGTTGTAAAAAATCCAACAATATCCTTGAACTCCGTTAACAACAACCCTAACACGTTCAGCTCGTTCATTGCGCGAAGAGTGTCTCCGACATTTTGCGGAAGTTTCAATATTTCCCTAAAAAATATTGCCGAGCCCTGCTCCCTAAATTCTTTTTTTTCCAAACTTTGCACGCTATTTACAATAAGTGCGCGTAAGTTTTTGTCGAATTTGGCGTTGTGAAACCCCCTGTAATAAAAGGCTCTGAGCATTGCCGAAACGTTAAGACGCTTTTCTTCGTTGGTTAAAATCCTATCGCCCTTCAATGAAAATTTGTCGTCCAGCGGAATTAAAAGATGGTCGGAAAGCGGCGGAGTTATTTCCTCTTTGAATTTTTTAATCATCGTTTTGGAAAAGCCGTGCAAATAATTTGCGCAATTAAAATAATCTTTGGAAAGCAATTTCCAGTCGTCTTTTTCGAACCCTAATTCTCGGGCGATTTCGAGCTGCATTTCAAAACTCAATCTGTCGTTTTTCTCGCCGCTAATTTTGTGTAGTAAATTTCTTAGGTTTAACTCAAAGGCATAGCAGCGTAAAAGCCTTGTGGCTTCCTTGCCAGAAATAGCGCTTTCGCTCTTAAGCAAATGAATAAATTTCTCGGTCTGGGTCGATTCCAAATTCTCGGCAAGCATTACATTGTTCTTGATTGAATACATCCATTCAACGGATTGTAAATCCCGTAGTCCCCCCGCGGTATATTTAATATTCGGCTCCAATATTTTGGGGGAATCGCCGTAGCGTTCGTAACGCTTTTGAATGTCGTCTAAGTATCTGCTTATTAATTCTTTTTTGTTTTCCTCCGCTAATAACTTAAACAAATTCTTTTTGAACTTTTCGAACAGACTTCTGCTACCGTAAACAAACCGGGCTTCGAATAATTTCGTAAACGCGGAGATGTCGTTTAATGAAGTTCTCAAGCGGTCAATAGTAACGGGCATCAAATTAACCCTAACGCCCAATCCGCCAAAATAGTTAACCAAATCCTTTATTTCATTTTCAAATGAAGCCTTAGTGGGCAAAAGTAAAATCAAATGAACATCCGAATAAAAAGAAAGCTCCCTTCTGGCGAAACTCCCCGTTGCTATTAGC
>JALWSN010000536.1 GCA_027080245.1 Ignavibacteriales bacterium
GTAGTAGACATGAGCGAAGTGGAATATTGCGACAGCTCCGGTTTAAGCGCAATTTTATTGGCTTACAGATTGCTGCAATCCAACGAAGGCGCAATTCGCATTGCGGCGCCGCAGCCGAGCGTTCGGAACTTAATTAAAATTTCTCAACTCAATCGAATTCTGCCCGTTACCGAAACGGTTAAGAATGCGGTGGAAGAACTAAAGAATTTGTAGGTGAATATTGGGTCCTACTTCGCTGAACTATTTAATAATTATTTTGTTTCTAATTTCTACCGCTGCAATCGGAAGCTTTAGCGGGGGAAAGCAAAGGAACATCGAGGATTATTTCCTTGGCGCAAAATCCGTTCCGTGGTGGGCAATTTGTTTTTCGATCGTTGCCGCCGAAACTTCGACGCTTACTTTTATTTCGATTCCAGGGTTGGCTTACCTAACAAACCTGAATTTTTTGCAAGTAACTTTTGGTTATTTGTTGGGCAGGATTGTAATAGCAATTTTTCTTCTGCCCCGTTATTACGAAGGCAAGCTGGAGACCGCTTACGGTTATCTTCAAAATCGCTTCGGCGCAAAAACGCGCTCGTTTGCTTCGGTTGTGTTCCTCTTTACAAGAACGGCGGCGGACGGCGTAAGACTTTTTGCTACGGCTATTCCTCTTAAACTAATGTTGAATATCAGTTACCCGGCAGCAATTTTAATCATTGCCGTCGTTACGCTTATTTACACAACCACAGGCGGCTTGAAGGGTGTAATTTGGGTGGACGTTACTTTAATGTTCATTTACATCGGGGGCGCTTTGCTTGCGGGATTTTTTCTGCTGAACAATTACCTGCCTCACGGCTGGAGCTCAATGATTCAGGCGGCTTTGCCGGCTGGAAAGCTTCAGATTTTTAATTTTAATTTCGGCTCGTCCGTCGGAGAATTCTTTAAGCAGCCTTACAATTTAATTAGCGGATTGTTAGGCGGAGCTTTCCTTTCAATGGCGTCGCACGGAACGGACCAGCTAATTGTGCAAAGACTTTTAAGCGCAAAAAATTTGAAGGAAGGGCGCAAGGCAATTATTGGCAGCGGCGTGATTGTAATAATTCAATTTGCTATTTTTATGCTTGTGGGTGTGGCTTTGTTTGCTTACTACGGTCATTTGAACGTTCGGTCGGACGAAATATTTCCCAAATTCATCCTTGAAAAAATTCCTTCCCCGTTTTCGGGAATCATCATTGCCGGATTGTTCGCCGCGGCTATGTCTACCCTTGCCGGTTCGATTAGCTCGCTTTCTTCTTCCTCGATGATGGATTTGTTCAAACCGCATTTTAAAATTCATTCCGAAAAACAAGAGCTTAAAATTTCCCGGATGTTCACTGTCTTTTGGGCGGGGTTGTTGGTTCTTTCGGCAATTTTTTTCATGAACTCGCCGCAAACGGTTGTGGAACTTGCCCTTAGCATTGCTTCGTTTACCTACGGCGGACTTCTGGGAACGTTCCTTTTGGGGTTGATTAACAAGCGGGCTAAACAGGAAGACGCCCTCGCGGCTTTTACCGCTGGAATTTTTGTAATGATTACGGTAATCTCCTTGAATATTGTCGCGTGGACCTGGTACACAATTATTGGTTCGTTAACTACCATTTTAGTGGGGGGCTTGCTTAGCAAGTTGAACCGGACAAGCGGCGAATAATGGAAAATAATTTTTGGTTTTCAAATAATTAAGAATCGCAAATGGGATTGAAACTAATCGACTGGATTGTAATTGGGGTTTACTTTTTAATTGTTTTTGCCATTGCTTTGTATTACACAAAAAAGGCGGGCGAAAGCACAAACCAGTTTTTCCTCTCTGGGCGGAACCTCCCATGGTGGATTGCCGGCACTGCGATGGTAGCCACAACTTTTGCGGCGGACACTCCTCTTGCCGTTACCGAGCTTGTGGCTAAAAACGGAATTGCGGGCAATTGGCTTTGGTGGAATCTTGCAATTGGAGGAATGCTGACTGTTTTCTTCTTTGCCAAATTATGGCGCAGGGCGGGGATTGTTACCGACGTTGAGTTTGTTGAGTTACGTTATTCGGGGAAAGCCGCAGCGGCTTTGCGAGGTTTCAGGGCGCTTTACCTGGGGCTTTTCATGAACAGCATTGTGCTTGCGTGGGTTAACAAAGCCATGCAGAAAATTTTTGCCGTTACGATTCCTGGCGTCGATCCTTTTACTCTTGTGGTAATTTGCATGGCGATAATCGCCGTTTACGCATCGGCTTCGGGACTTTTGGGAACGGCTAGAACCGATTCTCTTCAGTTTGTAATTGCAATGGCTGGCAGCATTTTGCTTGCCGTTCTTGTCATTCGAATTCCGGCGGTGGGAGGAATTAAAGGCTTAACTACAAAACTTCCCGATTGGATTTTCAGATTTGTTCCCGTGGTGAAAAATCAAAGCATTAATCCCATTGCAGGCGGCGCGCTTTCGATGGGCGCCGCGGCGTTTTTTGCTCACGTGGGCTTACAGTGGTGGTCGTCCTGGTACCCGGGCGCCGATCCCGGCGGCGGGGGCTACATTGCGCAAAGAATGATGTCGGCTAAAAATGAAACGCATTCCCTTTTTGCTACGCTCTGGTTTACAGTGGCGCATTATTGCTTGAGGCCCTGGCCATGGATTATTGTCGCGCTTGTTGCAATGTCTCTTCTGCCGAGGTTTTCCGCAAAAGAAATTGCCGACGAAAATGTGATTGAAAATTACGCCCAAGCTTACCATTATTATTTGGAAAAAAGGGACGTTGCCACGCTGCCGGCGGAAACGGCAAAAAAAGTGGAGGCTTTTAAAAATAAAGAATTCCTTGAAAAATACGAAAACACGGTTGACCCGGGTAAAATGTACCCAAAGCTAATGATGAGATATTTGCCGCCGGGATTGTTGGGCTTAATGATTGCGGTCTTCTTAGCTGCTTACATGTCTACGATTTCTTCCCAGCTTAATTGGGGAACATCTTACATCATTAACGATTTTTACCGGCGCTTTGTGAAAAAGAAGGCTTCGGAAGCTCATTACGTA
>JALWSN010000537.1 GCA_027080245.1 Ignavibacteriales bacterium
TTCTCAAGCCTTCTCTGTAAGCCGTTAACGTAAGCTTCTAAAATTTGCAGGTAATTTTCAACGGAAAAAATTAACGTTGCGTTAACATTAATTCCTTCGGCAATTAGCTCTTCCACCGCTTTTACTCCTTCCCGGGTGGCTGGGACTTTAATCATTATGTTCGGCATCTTCAATTCTTTGAAGAGCCTTTTTGCTTCGGCGATTGTTCCCTCGGCGTCGTAAGCCAAATCGGGATTTACTTCCAAACTAACAAATCCGTCCAGACCGCCTGAGCTTTCGTAAACGGGCAACAGCTTTTCAGCCGCAAGTTTGATGTCGTATTTTGCCAATTGTTCGTAAATTTCCGTCGGCGTTAGACCGCGTAAGCTTAGCTCTTTGATTGAAGCGTCGTAAAGAGAGCTGCTCGAAATAGCTTTCTGAAATATTGAAGGATTTGAGGTAACACCCCGAACGCCCATATTTATTAAATTGTCTAACTCTCCGTCTTTTATTAAATCCCGTTTAATAAAATCGTACCAAACGGATTGACCCAGCGCGGCTAACTCGTCTAATATTTTCATCTTTCACCTTTGTTTGCTTTGTTGAAAAAATGTAAAATTTAAATTTAATTTTTCCCGAGGATAATTGAAACAAGAAAGCGCCGATTTTTACAGATTCACTTTTGTTGCCACATCTGTCTGAAATAAATTAAATCGCAATGCGTTTGGGACAGAAGCGCGAGAATGGGTTAGAGAGTCTTTGCTTTACAGCTACTCTGTGATCTTTGAAAAATTTTTGAGAAAGGATTTGGGTAAATCAGTTTTAAGCTTTGAAATCAACACGCTTTTAATGAATGGAATTTTAATTAGTTTTCTTTCCACCCCGTCCCATTAACCTTAGTGAAATCATTTGATTGCGTTAGCCCTTTCCCTCCGGGATGGGAAGGGTTTGTGTTGGGGAGGGTTTAATATTTGGGAAAGAACTACTTTCTAAAATGAATTGTAATTCAATTTACTTTGGACAGGCGTTGTTTGTTTTTCAAAGAACTCTACCCCAAAAACCATTCTCTTGGGAAGAGAAGGGGGCTTTTAAATTGTTCTCCATTTTGAAGTTCTCCCTCCTCTTTTCAATAGTCGGCCGGAGTGGAGTTGGTGGAAAGTCTTAAGGAATAAGCCTTAAGTAACGAGTTGAATTTGCGTTGATTGAAGGGCGCCGATTTCAAAATTTTTAACCGGTTCATTCCAAATCTTTTCTCAAAAATTATTCATCTAATTTTCCTTTAAATGCCTTTTGCTTCGGTTAATTAAATTCCGGCAAAGCCGCCTTACGCCAAAGCCTTTGAACAAAGACTTAAGTTAGCGCCTGTTTGATTTTACTTAATGAAATCAAGGGTAAAATAGCAATAGCGTTTCGGGCGCGGTAAAGCCTTTCAATGTTAAAAAATATTAAAACTTTTTTAATTTATTAACGGATATTATTCCTTGACATTAACTGTAAGTGAATTTATTTTTGTGGAAATTTTTTGAGTGGATTATGCTGACAGAGTTTGGGAAGATTTTTGTATTTATTTTATTAGCGGGTTTATTCGTAGCCGTTGGTATTTTTACGGCAAAAATATTAAGACCACACAGGCCCACAAAAGAAAAGTTGGAAACTTACGAGTGCGGCGAAGATCCCATTGGCACCCCATGGGTTAAATTTAACGTTCGGTTTTACGTAGTGGCTTTAATATTTTTAATTTTCGACGTAGAAGTTGTAATGCTTTTCCCCTGGGCTGTTACCTACCAAAAGTTCGGCGCGTACGGGTATTTGGTTGGAATAATTTTCCTTATTGTGCTGTTTGTAGGCATGCTTTACGAATGGGGCAAGGGGGACTTGGAGTGGGATCGACCCCAGCCGATTATTCCTTATTTACATAAAGAAGAAGAGCAAAATAAATAGATTAGGTAAGTTTGGTGTTTTTAAAATTTAGAACGGGAACTTATGGGCTTTTTAGACAAGGAATTTAGCGACGGTAATATTGTTGTTGCAAAAGCTGAAGATTTATTAAACTGGGCTCGCCTCTCATCCCTCTGGCAATTAAGTTTTGGACTTGCGTGTTGCGCTATTGAAATGATGGCTACTTCCGCGTCCCATTACGACTTCGACCGCTTCGGAGTAATCCCCCGTCCTTCGCCGCGTCAGGCGGACATCATAATCATCTCGGGAACGGTTACTCTTAAGATGGCTCTGAGAATCAAAAAACTTTACGAGCAAATGCCGGAGCCTAAGTACATTATTTCAATGGGTAGCTGCGCCAATAGTGGCGGTCCCTACTGGAAACACGGCTACCACGTTTTAAAAGGAGTGGACAGAGTAATTCCCGTGGACGTTTACGTTCCGGGATGCCCGCCCAGACCTGAAGCTTTGCTCGAGGGACTTTTGAAACTCCAGGAAAAGATTCGTAAAGAAACCCTGAGGAAAAAATCGGCATGAAAACCCCGGAAGAAATTTTTGAAATGTTAAAAGAAAAATTTGGCGAGGAAATTGTAGCGTTCGACGACCAACTGCCCGTCGACAAGATTATTACCGTCAATCCGATGAAAATCAAAGAAGTTTGCCAATTTTTGCACGACGACGAACAGCTTCAGTTCGACGCGCTAATGTCCCTTTCGGGAGTGGACGATGCTAACGGAGAAAAAATTACTAACGAAGACGGAACGTTCGAATTCAAAGGCGGTACGCTTAGCGTTTTCTACCATTTGCATTCCACCAAGCTGAAACACAAAGTTACCCTTAAAGTTTCCACGCCAAGGGAAAATCCCGAAGTCGAATCGGTGGTTTCCGTCTGGCGGGGCGCAAACTGGCACGAACGCGAAGCTTACGACATGTTCGGAATAAAATTTTTACGCCATCCGGATTTAAGGCGAATTTTAATGCCTTACGATTGGCCCGGCGGTTACCCGTTGAGAAAGGATTACAAAAATCCCGAATTTTACCATGGAATTAAGATTCATTATTAGGTTTGCGAATGGATGTTAAAACCGATAAGATGAT
>JALWSN010000538.1 GCA_027080245.1 Ignavibacteriales bacterium
GGTTTAAGCGTATTTCAACGCCGACTTTTTCAATTCGTTCAATTTCTTTGTCCAATGCCTCGTCGGGTAATCTGAATTTTGGAATGCCGGAACGCATCATTCCGCCGGCTTTAGGCATTGCTTCGAATACAATTGTTTTGTAGCCTTTGTTTCTAAGTCGCAAAGCCGCGGTTAAGCCAGCCGGTCCGGAACCAATAATTGCAATTTTTTCTTTTTTTGTGATTGGTTTCGCTTCCGGCGAAAATTCGCTGTTCCTGTCCCCAAGGAATCTTTCAATTGAACCAATGTTTACAGCTTTGTCCAATTCGTTCCTGTTGCAATTCTGTTCGCAGAAGTTCGGGCAAACTCTGCCGCAAACCGAAGGGAACGGATTGTGTTCAAGTATTAATTTAAAGGCGTCTTCAAATCTCTTTTCGTTAGCCAGTTTAACAAAACCTCTAACGTCGGTGCCTGCGGGACAGTTTTGTGAACAGGGCGCATTTTTAGTAACATATTCGGGGGTTAGAACGCGCCAGTTGCCAGTTTTGTTAATGGACATTGGCTGAGACCAATAGGGGATTGAAGGTAATTCCTTTAAATTAACGCCATTGCCCTTGAAGAGTTTTTCGGGCGATATTTCGTCGGTTTTAGTTTCTCTCTCGTTAATCGACCTAATTAAATATTTGTAAGAATCGTCAAGCCCAACAACGCTCTCAAACGCAATTTTAGCAGATTCAACGTTAGCTTGATTTTTAGTTGGAACGCTATCGTGAATAATGTTTTCGGCAATTGCAAAATCCGCGTTCAACAATTTTAATATTGCGCCAATCATTGCGGCGTTAACAATAGGAAGGGATTTGCTACCCAATCCTTTTTTAATTGAAATCCGGGTAGCGGGAATTGTAAAAATGTTTTTAGCGTCGTTCTTAAAAACGTCGATTGATTTTTCGGTATTTATTAACACCGCTCCGTTTTCTTTTAATCCGTTAAATATCGGAACTTGGTCCAATAAAGTCTCGTCGAAAACGACGATTAAATCTGGGTTGTAAATATTGCTTCTGTTAAGGATGGGACTTTTGGAGACGCGTAAAAACGCTTGAATGGGCGCCCCCGTTCTTTCCACTCCGAACGCCGGGAAAGCCTGAACGTAGTAGCCTCCCATCGTTCCGAAGATTTTAGCCAAAATTTCAAAAGCCGTCACCATTCCTTGCCCGCCGCGAGCATGTCCTCTGATTTCCAACATGGCCTTTCTCCTTTAGTTGTCAATTTAAATCGAATTCTTGAATTTCATTCTTTCAAAGATGTAAAGACAAAAATATATTTTTGTCCTTGTAAATTAAAATAAATTGAATAAAAATTAAACCCAACGAAACTATTAAATTACCACGAATTTTAAAGTCCAATTAAAAAATAAAGCTTTGTAAATAATAAATGTGAGATTTGATTGGGGTTAGTTTAAGCGCTGATATTATTGGACAAAAGCAATGTTAAAAAAAATAATAACCGCAATCCCCTTTAGTTACAGGGGTTTGCTGATATTAAAATAAAATTGGAAGTAAATTAATAGAGCAAATATTGTTTCCTGAGTCGTCTGAATTTTTCAATGTCTTTTTTCCATCTGGCAATTATTTCCCGAGGTTTGGCGCTGGCTAAAATCATTTCTTTTAAATAGTAATTTCCAAATAATTTGTTAATCCAGCTTTTAAATTTAAATTGTTTTGGGTAGAGCTTGTGCAGAGAGTAAAGCATCCAAATGCCAAAATCAACGGAATTAAATTTATTCCTGTTAGTAACGTGTATTAAAACGCCATGACAGCGAACGCCCTTGTATTTTGGGTTAAAAGCCTTGTGAGGAATGTTTCGCGGAATAAAATCAATGGGTTCAAGACGGTAGCCTTTTAAATCCGAACGATTCATGGTTTTAATCAATTGTTGAGAATTAACAAAAGGCGCGCCGATTGTTAAGAATGGTTTTTCAGTTCCTCTACCTTCGGATACGTTTGTGCCTTCAATTAAGCAAAGTCCGGGGTAAACGATTGCGGTTTCAAGATTAGTCATATTTGGCGAGGGTGAAATCCACTTTAGTCCCGTTTCGTCAAAGTATTCTTTGCGTTTCCAGTTTTTCATTTTCACGACTTTTAATTTTGCCTTTTTATTTCCCGGCAAAAAATTGCCGTTGAACAAACGGGCAAGTTCGCCGATGGTCATTCCGTGCCTTATTGGAATGGGCGCAATTCCGACAAAGGATTTTAATTTGGGATTAAGCAACGGCCCTTCAATTGAAACGCCGTTAATTGGGTTGGGTCTGTCGAGGACAATAATTGGAATATTATTTTCCGCGGCGGCAATTAAAGAATAGTAAAGCGTTGAAATGTAAGTGTAGTATCTGGCGCCAACGTCTTGAATGTCGAAAATGAGCAAGTTAATTCCCTGCAGGCTTTCTTTAGTTGGTTTCCGGTTCTTACCGTAAAGGGAAAATACGGGCAAGCCGGTTTTTGAATCGACAGCGTTGCCTAATTTTTTACCGGCGGGAGCGTTGCCGCGAATTCCATGCTCGGGACTAAAAAGCATTTTGATTTTTACGCCGGGTATTTTTAACAGGGCGTCTACAAGATGAATGCCAGAATTAAGAATAGCAGTTTGATTTGTAATTACGCCTAAGCTTTTACCTTTAATTAAATTAAGTTCTGAAGAAACAAGCGCGTCCGCGCCGGTTAAAACGCGTTTTTGATTGCCTGTATTTAGCGTTTGAATTGAGAACAAAGTTGAGGCAAGAATTGTAATCCAGACAAAAAAAGATTTCATTTTAATTCCATTTTAATTTTGAACAACTGCCAAGCGGCGATTGTCATCCCGTCCCAGATAATTCCTTCTTTAATAAAAGCGTCAATTTTTTCCGGGGTTAATTGCAAAATTTCAAAATCCTCCGTGCTGTCTTTAGGCAGCGGGGAAGGGAACAAATCGCGTGCAAGAAAGACTTCGCAAATTTCGTCCGTAACTCCATTGTAAGG
>JALWSN010000539.1 GCA_027080245.1 Ignavibacteriales bacterium
CGCACGCTTTGGGGCTTGCCGTTCCGCTTGTGGTAGCTGTATCGACGGCAATTTCGGCATCCAACGGATTGTTGATTAGAAACAGAGCGGCTTTCGAAAATGCAAGAAAGTTGGACGCAATTATTTTTGACAAAACGGGAACCTTAACCAAAGGCGAATTTGGCGTTACGGACATTGTTACTCTTACCGAAGATTACGATGAGAGCGCGGTTCTTACTCTTGCCGCTTCAGTGGAAAGAAACAGCGAGCATCCGATTGCACAAGGTATTTACAAAAGCGCCGAAAGCGTTAAGAACGTTACCGAGTTCAAAGCCGTGCCTGGTAAAGGCGCAAAAGCCGTTGTGGACGGTAAGGAAGTTGGCGTTTTTAGTCCGGGCTACTTAACCGGGAAAAATATTGATTTTAAGTCGGAAAAAATCGAACGACTTTTTTCTCAAGGCAAAACTGTGGTATTTGTTTTAGTAAATAATAAAGTTGTAGGAGCAATCGCTCTTGCCGATATTATTAGAGAAGAATCAAAAAAGGCAATTGCCGAGTTCAAGAAGTTAGGAATAAAAACAATAATGATTACAGGCGACAACAAAAACGTCGCAAAATATGTAGCCGACGAAATCGGGCTGGATGATTTCATTGCCGAAGTTCTGCCCGACGGCAAAGCTAAAATGGTTAAAGAAATTCAAAGCAAAGGTTTAACCGTTGCAATGACGGGCGATGGCGTTAACGACGCGCCGGCTCTGGCCCAGGCCGACGTTGGAATAGCGATTGGCGCGGGAACGGACGTTGCCGTGGAAACCGCGGATATTGTTTTGGTTAAAAGCAATCCGCTCGACGTGCTTTCGATTATTAAACTTGCCAGAGCAACTTACAAGAAGATGGTTCAGAACCTTGCCTGGGCTACCGGTTACAACGCGTTTGCAATACCGTTGGCCGCCGGAGTTCTTTACAGTTACGGAATAGTTCTGAGCCCCGCCGCAGGAGCGGCGTTGATGTCCTTAAGTACGGTTATTGTAGCGATAAACGCTAAATTACTGAAAATGAAATAGACATGTTTTTTTAAATTCAACAAAATGAAATAACAAAGAAAGTTTGTCGAAATTTTTGTTTGCTTAATTTACGGGAACAAAAATCGAGACAAAGCTTTTAAGAAATGTAAACAAATAAAATAGGAGGAAATAAAATGATGAATGGAATGTTTGGAGGTGGAATGTGGTTCGGATGGATATTCTGGTTAATAATACTTGGAGTAATCATCTGGGCGGTAGTGCAATTCACAAACAGGAACCAAAATCAAAACACAAACGTAACGCCGGGTAAAACGCCTCTGCAAATTCTAAAAGAAAGATACGCAAAAGGCGAAATTACCAAGGAGCAGTACGAACAAATGAAACAAGACTTAATGAATTAATCGGGAGGTTAAAATGAGTTATTATTTTTCTAAAAAAGTAGATTTATCCTTTGAAGAAGCGATTGAAAAAGTAACGAACGCGCTTAAGGAAGAAGGTTTCGGGATATTAACTGAGATTGACGTTAAAGCTACGCTTAAAAAGAAGCTGGATGTAGATTTCAAACCTTACAAGATTTTAGGCGCTTGCAATCCGCCCAACGCTTACAAAGCATTGTTAGCGGAAGAAAAAATAGGATTAATGCTGCCGTGTAACGTAATAGTTTACGTTGATGACAACAACGAGACTATCGTAGCGGCTGTGGATCCCGTGGCATCGATGCAAGCGGTTGAGAACGAAAGGCTTCCGGAAGTAGCGTCGTTCATTCAAAGCAAACTTAAAAAGGTAATAGAGAACTTGTAAGCGAATTCCTCGGAGGCGTCGTTCGCGGCGCTTCTGAGGGATTGTTCCATTTACACTAATTTGTTACACTACCTTTGAATAATATCAAAAATTTAAGGCTTCTTTTTTCAAATGAGTTATTTGGGATAAATATTAGTGTAAAATAAGTAATTTAAGTTTAATTAAAATATTTTTCAAATCCCCTCAACAAAATTGATTTAGCCCTATCTTTGTAAATTAGAATCCAAACAAATTTGATTGGCAAAAACAATGGCTAAGGTATTTACTAAGGGGAAAATTTTTTTGACTTTAATCCTAACCTGTCTGATTGTTTTCTCGGCAGGCTGCGTCAGCTTTAACAAGTTGAAACGCTTAAATAATCGGCAATCTTTCACATTCGGTCTCTGGTTAAGCGGCAGTTTTGTTAAATCCCAAAAAGAATGGGCTAATCTCTTCGCTTCTTTCCGGAAAGCGGGAATCACGGAATTGTACGTAAGCGGCTCGGTTAAACGATTAACAAACATCGCCCTGTGGGCGCGGGGCAAAGGGGTTAATATTCACGCGTGGATTTGGGCGCTCAACCGCCCCGGCGACACTCTGGCTCAGCGCCATCCCGATTGGTATTCCATTAACAGAAACAATCAAAATTCGCTGGAATACAATCCTTACGTTAAATATTACCAATGGCTTAGCCCGTTTTCCCCGGGCGCAAGAAAGCATGTTAAAAACATCGTTCGAAGCTACGCGGAAATCTACGGGCTTAAATCCATTCACCTCGATTACATTCGCTATTGCGACGTTATTCTGGGAAAGGCTTTGCAGCCTAAGTACGGCTTGAAACAAACGACACAAATGCCTCAATACGACTTCGGTTACCACCCAATCGCCCGCCGGGAATTCAAAAAGATTTTCGGAATTGACCCGCTTGAGACGAAGCGCCCGGACTTGAACATCGACTGGCTTCAATTCAGATTGAACGCTGTTACATCTTTGGTAAACGAAATCTCTAAAATTGTTCATTTAAAAGGTAAACTGCTAACGGCGGCAGTCTTCCCATATCCCGAATTGGCAAGGCAAATGGTTCGGCAGGATTGGAGCGCTTGGAATTTGGACGCTGCCCAACCAATGTTGTATTACAATTTTTACTCCGAACCGCCCGAATGGGTGAAGTTCGCAACGGAGCAAGGCGTCCGGGAAATTAAG
>JALWSN010000540.1:0-413 GCA_027080245.1 Ignavibacteriales bacterium
ATCGTCGTCTACGCAAAGTATTTTGGAATCCGAACGAAGTTTGTAGCTGGTTAATACTTCAAGCAAAAAGTTGTAATTAATTGGTTTTACGAAGTACTCAACAGCTCCCATTAGAAAGGCTTTTTGTTCTTCGGATTCCACAGAGCAAGCAATGACGGGGGTATTCTTGTTGTTAGGATGATGATTTAATTTTTTCAGCAATTCCAGTCCGTTAGTTTGCGGGAGTTCAATGTCCAGAATAATCGCAAGGAAGGACTCCCTGTCTACCTGAGCGAGCGCTTGTTGTTCGGTGTTTACCACAACAGGTTCGTAGCCCCATTTTTTCATATAGTTGCTCATGAGTCTCGAAGTTGCGTAGTCGTCTTCAATAATCAACACTTTGTTCCTTTCGCCGGGTTTAGGAAGATTAGCGA
>JALWSN010000540.1:423-11680 GCA_027080245.1 Ignavibacteriales bacterium
GAACAACAATATCTCCGTTTAGGAGGTTTACGTATTTGCGAATCAAATTTGTTTCCACGCCGGAGATAAAACAGGATTTTAGGACTGGATCGTTGGCGATTTCAGTTGGATTGAAAAAATTTACCACGGAAGTTTGCGGCAGGCTTTTGCCTAAAGCAGTAAAGTTAAATTCGACTACTCCGAATCCGCCTTGAGAAACTTTTACTTCAATTTTATTTCCGTTAGCTAAGAAAGCTACAATTCTTAAAATGCTGTTTATTATGAATTTGAATTTTGCCTGATCGGTGGCGAAAGAGGATTCAACGTTTTCGTCAACAAAATAAGTAATTGGCGGTGCGCTGGAACCACGGCGTGCGTTGAATACATCGATTACTTCGTTAAGCAAGGCTTTTATTTCAACGGGTTTTTTTTCCAAAGTAGCTTCGCCCTTTTCCAGTACGGACAGGGCTTTTAAATCGTTAATTGCAGCAAGCAGTGCTTGGGAATTTCGCTTAATATTATTGACGTATTTAATTTGCGAAGCTGAAAGATTTTGTTCGGCAAGAATGGAGGTAATACCGAGTATCGAGTTCGTTGAGTTGCGCAGGGATTTGAGGGCAAAATCCACAAGGAAGCTGAACGAATTTTCGGAAAGCAATAAACTTCCATTTCGACTTTTAACCCAAATGGAGACAAGGGATTCAATAAACTCGAAAATTTGTTTTAGGGGTTGCGCATCGTTTTGAGTGAAGGAATTTTTTTTGGCTAACTTAAAAAGGAAATTTTGTTTAGCATGGGATGAAATTAAAATGCAGGTTTCGTAAGAGGCAAAATCCGATATCGTAATTTCGCAATTGTCGTCGGAATGAATGGAAAAAGGGCTTGCGTTTTTAATATTGGGGCAAACGGAGCAACTGAATTTTGAGCTAATTAAAAATTTACTTTGAGTGTTGTTGGAACGCCCGATAACGGTTAGTTTGCCGCCGGTTTCAACATTAAAAAAAACGGCTGCGGTTAGGTCGAATTCGTCGACAAGGAAATTACAAACATCGTTGCCAAAAGTATCTTTACCTTCAGCTGCGGATATCAACAGATGAGAATATTTTTTGACGAGTTCAAGTTTAATAGTTTGAAACATAGCCAATCATTAAATAATAAAGGAAAAATAAATAATAAAGATAACAATAAAGGAACATTTTTGAAATAGGCAGAGGGGAAAAATTAGAAGACTCTAATTGGCTTCATCAAAATATTCTTTCGATAAAGGCGCTACTTACCTTGAATAAATTTTTTGAAAGACTTAAGTTTAACATTAAGATATTTACTTCTTCATTAATTTTAAAAATAAATGGGTATCAATCGTTCGCTTTTTTCAAATAAGGAAAATCACAGCTTATTAAAATATTTAAAGTTTTTTTTATTTTTAATTTTAATAAGCGTTGTGATTTTTTTAATTAATAGAGAGATTGATTCGTTACTTTACACATCGGCGCTTCATCCTTTTAAACATATCTTTGCGAGGGACCCTGGTAATTTAACAAACATTTTAGGCGGATTAGGAGAAGTTGTGACGGCCGTTTTGGGCGTAGAGCTTACGGCAGTAGCTATTATCGCTCAGTTGGCGGCAAATAAATATTCTTCGAACGTGATGATTCTTTTTATTCTTAATAAAGTAAACGTTTTTGTTGTTTCTTTGTTTGTTTTAACCGCAACAAATACTATTTTGGTAGTAAATACACTTGTTGAAGACTTTATTCCATATTGGAGCATATTATTCAATTTAAGCTTAATATATTTAAGTATAATTATTGTTATTCCTCATTTGTATTATGTTTTTAATTTTCTTCAGCCAGAAAATTTTGTTGGATTAATCAAGAAGCAGTCTTTCCGACTCTTAAAAGAAGTGAATAAAGACAGTTCGATTTCTTTGCCGGAAATTAAAAAGGAATTTTTTAGCAGGATTGAATTTATTAGAGATATTGGGATTAACTCGGTAGGACAGGGAGATAGCGCCGTTGCGGTTCTTTGTATTACTACTTTGAAAGATATTTTGGTAAAATATTTTGAAGAAAAGAAAAATTTCCCAAAGGATTGGTTTGAAAGAACGGGGGTTGAATATTTGGATCCGGATTTTTCGTCATATTCTAATTTTGTAATTGATAGAATAGAAAAAACAAAAACGTTTATTGAAAGGAAAATTTTCAGAGCATACGATTTGCTTTTTAATATTTCAAGAAAAAGTCTAAGAGATGTTGCCGCGGCGGTTTTATTGAATTCGGGGTTGATTGGAGAGGCGGCGATAATTCAAAATGATCACGGAGCTTTGAATTGTATCTTTCAATATTTTAATACTTATTTAAGATTTGCAATTAATGATCATGATCCCCGTTCGGCTTTTAATACTTTGGAACATTATCGAAAAATTGCCGAGAAGTTATTAGAAACAAATTCGTACGAAGTGGAAAGAGTAGCATTTTATTTTAAATATTACGCCTTGGAAGCGCAAAAGCATGAAGTATTGTTTATTCTTGAAACTGCCGCTCACGATTTGGGGGTTTTACTTGAATTGGCTTACGAAAAGAAAGTAATAAACTTAAGAGAGTTGCTTTATGTATTCTTAAATTTAGACCAACCTATTGAAGAGACAAGTAAGGAAGATTATTCGCAAAAAGAGCTTTCTTTAATTGGCGTGAGAATTGCTCAAGTAAAATTGGCGGGTTTCTTTTTGCTGAAAGGGGAAGAAGAATTAGCTCGCCTTATTTATGAAGATATGAAAGTAGAGCCAATTGAAAGGATAAATAAAATTCACGAAATTATTTACACAACTACCGTGGAAGAATTCTGGGAAATTACGCCCCGGGGCACTAACTTTTATTTTGTTCCCGAAGACAGAAAAAAAGTTTTGGGGAAATTTTTTGCATGGTTTAATATTTAATGTTGTGTGATTTAAAATACAGTTGATTTTTTAAATTTTTTTGATATTTTATTTTTAATTATTATTTAATTAATAATTTCATTAATTTCATTTCTTAATAATATAGGAGAGCTAGACGTGACAAAGATGAATGAACCAAAAACTGCATTAGGCCGTTATATGGTCTACACTTTTATTCCAAAATATTCAAACAATGTTATGGGGTTTGTTTACATGGGGGCGGCAATTTTAATTATCATAGTAGGTTTAAGAGGCTTGGGCAGTATGGTGGGGCAATTACATATTTTACCTAATTTTTTGTTGGATTCTCAGGGAGCTAAAATTTCTCCTTATGTTGTTTTATTTGCGCTGTTCCTTGAATTTTTCTTATTATTAACTTTGGGTACTGTTACATTTTTCACTCCTGAGGATATGGATCATTACAAACCTTCTTCCGAAGAAGAACCTAAAACAATTTCTTTTCCCGACTTTAAAGCTGAAATTGAAAAAATAAAAGAATTATCTAACGAAGAAAAAGTAATGGTTAGAAATTTCCTTGACGAGTTCGAACAAATATCTCAAAAGATTAATAGGATACAAGAGAGTAACGCCGAAGCATTAAAGAAAATGAAAGAAGCTCTTTCAAAAAATTAATAACAAATTAGGGGTAATTCATCGTGAAAAAGAACATGGTTTATTTCGTAATGTACATCGTTCTGATTTCCGAGCTTCTTATTGTTATTACGGAAAGAGACGATTTGCAAGAAGTGGAAAATCAGATACGGGATAAAATGTTGGTAACTATTGCTAAGATTTATCAAAAGCCAATTGTGCTTAATATTCCTGAAGTCTATTCTACATATAGTTTGGGCTCAAAAGAACCTAAAAGGGTTGTGTTAATGCCTGTGGGACTTTATTCGGACAAAGAAAAGCAAGCTGTTTCCTTTCATATAGACGTAGCGCCTAAATCTCCCCGTCCGGATAATTGGCCCGCCGGAGGAATTTCCAGCGAGAAAGGAACAGACCAATATAAGATTCAAAAGAGCAACGGTACGGCGGTATTTATTGCAAAATTTAAGAAAGCGGGGAAATTTAAATTTAACGCTTATTGCCAAGTGGATAGAGTATTGCCGGAATATTTACCGCCTCGACTAATGAAAATCTTAAAAGAGAAAATTGGCAAGGCAAATTTACATCAAAAAAGTCAGACGGTTCTGTTCAGGATTGACGCTAAGAGAATTGGCGGATTGAAGAAGCGGGAGTTCGAAATTTCTTTCTAAAATTAAGTGATAAATTCCTGGAGGATTTATGAGAAAATTATTAATTGCAATAATTTTGTTGCCAGCATTATTAGTATTAGGAAAAGGGAAAAGGGAAATTAAAGACACGCTCCGAGTAGTTACGCTTCAAAAATTCAAGGTTCCCTCCGATAGGAATATTGTTTTGAAAGATATTTTGGGCTTTGCAGTTAAAGCTTCTATTACTGATGAAAATGGGAAAGTGCTAAGAAAGGTTACAAAAATTTGGCAATCAATGAGCAACGCTCAATTTAAAAGAAAAACAAGAGGAGGTAGAGGCGTTACAATTCAATTTGCTTTTTTTGATTCTGTTGAAACGCCAGGCAATTATTTTGTAGTTGTGAGATTTAAAGTAATTGATGAAAACAGGCGCCGGCATGTGCTTCCGCCAATAAAATACATGCTAAATGTTAATTACCCAACGCTTGCAAGTCCGGTGAATTTGAGAAACGGACAACCTTATTATTACTCGGAAACAAAATCATTTTCGGTAGCTACAATTGAGTTCAGCGATCCGAATAAATATTCTTACCAAATATTTGACGAAGGCAACAATGTAATACAAAAAGGTAATGGACCGATAGTTAAGTTGGACAAAGTTTTTAATACGATAGATTATGTGGGACAAACATTAAAAATAGTTGCCAAGTATGCAGGTAAGGAATATTTTTATATTACAAATAGTAGCAAGAAACCGCAAAAATCCGAATGGCAGGTAAAGTTAGCCGTACCTCCAATCGATAAATTTGGAGATTGGACCTTTTCAGCTAATAACGACGGCAAGCCTGGCGTAATTGCGTGGGATAGTCCGAGTGCAAGACAAATATTGTACACCATCGATACTCAAACGGCTGATAAAAACTTTGTATTTATTGCGCCGGATATTCGTGGAGTACAGGTTGTGTCCGACCCTCCCGGCTTGGTTAAATTAGCGAGTATTTCTCAAGCGGGAGCTTTTGTTTATCTTAATTTGGATTATGACGATGCTGTTTTTCAGCAAAATGCTCAGGGTAGCGACGATTGTCCTTACATTCAGACTGTAACTTTACATGTTACTTTCGACACGCAGTTCCCCGGAGTTAGCTTAGACGAAACTTATACGGCAGCTTTATTAAGGTAGAGAATTATGCAGAAAATTTTCAGTTATTTCCTTTTATTGTTTGTTATTTTGAGTAATTTCGCTAACGCTCAAAATGTTGATGATTTATTAAAAAAAATTGACATTAAGTTAAAGAATGATAAGGATTATTTGAATCTTTATTCTTTAACTGTTAAATCTGAAAATATTACAGATTCCTTATTGAGCGTGCTTCCAAGACATAATAGAGTGGAAGCAAAATTAAACAAAGGTAAAAATATAAAGTATCGTTTTCTTTTATTGTTAGGCGGGCTTGGAATTGATACTTTAACCATAATGCGTATTGACAGAATTACACAAAGGATCGGAAAAGGTAAAGGAGCTTTTACGGCAATGTTAAACAAACCGGATACTTCTATTACGCTTAATTTTAGCGATTTGTATTATCTTTCAAAAGAATATCCTGCAAAGTATTCAGCCCTTTATCGTACAGTGAAAAATTCTATTAAGGTCTATGGAGACAAAGCTTTGAGGAGTATTCTGGGAATTAAGCCGGACAGGTCGAAAATAACAATGCTGGGAATTTCTGCCAGGGATAACGAAGACTATTTAAATTTTGCTCATGCAAATTTTGACCATTGGTATCCTTATCCGAAAATAAAAACAAAAACCACATTAAGCAGAGCTACGGTTACTTCTACCTCTTTGAGAATAAATTTCTCATTTTCCAAATTTACCTTTTCTTATGGTAAAATAATGGACTTCAAATTTGGTGGCGGAGCAAGCGTGGAATTAGGCGCGCAAGAAAAATTACTTAATATGCTTCCATTCGAAAATTCGCAATTAAAGCCTGCCTTGCGGTTACTTTTAGAACTAAACAATACTAAAAACCTTAACAAAAGATTTTATTTGGACTTTAAGTTTGGAACGGGAATAAAATTAAATATGACTAAATTGTTCAACAAACTTCCTATTATTTACAGCGATCCGCCCAAATTAAATCCTAAAACAAATTTTTATTTTGACGCCACATTTACAAGACCCTTTGATTTGCCTTTTGTAAATATTTATTTTAGCTCGGGCAAAAAAGATTTTAGCAATCCTTTTATAAGTATCAAAGATACAACGGGAAACTATCGCGCTTACTACAATTTTTCACAATTTAGTTTTACTATGTCCTTTTTTTGGGATACTAACGACCAGAAAATATTAAGATTGGGAATGGATGTGGGATTCGGCTATCATGATATTTGGAAAGCAAGTTACAATAAAAATATGATGCTTAATTCTTCTAAATTGGTTTACAGTAAAATAAATCCAATAGTAGCTCTTTACGTTGATTTTGCTCCAAATAAATATCCTGTTTTTGGTTTGAGTGTAAAACATTATTCTTCACAGTTAAAAATGAATGCCTGGATAAATTTATTTGAGTTTGGCTTGCATAATCTCTTGCGGGCATCAATGGAATTTATTACTCAACCTATTGGAAGACATATAGAAGAATGGGAAAATAAAAACGGTCTCTTTTTTGAACTATCATACAGATTGGGATTATGAGATTTTTAAGAAGCACATTTGTAATCTTATTTATTTTAATGGGATTTTTTAGCACTGGGTTTGCGCAAAATAAGGATAATGAAATATCCGGATTAGCAAACCTTTATTCAAATTTAGAATACAATACTATTGCGTTTAACGACCTCAAGAAAAAATGGATTGTATCGGATCCCCTTTTAATCAGAGATGTTTTCAATAGATTTATTGTTAAAAACGCTCTTAGGAAAAATGGAAAAGAATTAAGCGTAAATGAAGTTAAAAATTTAGCTGATGATATTCAGAACGGGAATGTTGTGATTTTCTTAAGGAAACGTTATTATGATAATGAAATTGAATATTTCGCAATGCTGCCATTTTCGGAAATTTACAAAAAAAATCCGAGGCTTTTAGCGGATTCTGTAACCGATGGTTTTTACTTGAAGAACGTAATTGGTAACTCGCTTTACAAAAAACTTCAGGATAAAAGTTATTTCTTTAGTACAATTACTAAAAGAATTTTTGAAGTAAGAGCCGGCTATTACTTTAAAATTTATTTGAATTTGATGAGGCCTGAAATAATGTTCTGGTCCACTACTTCAAAGCAAAGGAACAAATATCTTGTTTCGTTTTTTGGCAAATGGGGAAATGATAAAATTGTAATGCCTTCGTATTTTTTACGTTCCTATGTTTTAGGTTTTCGGGTTACTTATTATGATGTTATTTCAACAAATCCTGATGAATATAGTTATCAATTTTCTTTAGGGCTTGGTTTCCCTTCTAACGTTCAATACATTTCTCGAATTGCTCATAACGATAAATTATTCCATAGCGGTACAAACCTATTTATGGAACTTTCCGGTCAACCTCTTCAACAAATTTATCCTAAAATACATAATTTATTTATGGATTTGCAACTAAGCTACACAATGTTCGATTACAAATTCAAAGATTACGGCATAAATAATTTCGTGAATTTTTATTCCATCAAAAATTATTTTACTTTTACTCTAACAAAGAAAAATATCTTTAATGTTTTTGGATTAGGGTTGTTCAAAACGTCCTTAGGTTTTAGCACCCATGATTTAAACAAGTTACAAATTGATCCTGTAAAGAAAAAGATAATTGATTTGGAACCTAAAAAATCCTTTATCAATAGGTTTAACCATTTTCTTACAACTTCTGTGGGCATTGAACACTTTGGCGGATTACTAAATTACAATTTCAATCTGGATTATTTTTACGGTTTAAGTTATGCTGCTTCTTACATTGGCTTCGATTTTGAATTTTTGGTTTCAGACAATTTTGGTTTCGACATTCGCTATTACAAGGCAATGAACGACGTTCATTCGCAAGTTGGTTGGAGGAATAATTATTATTTTGTTTTTTCTCCTGTATTGAAAATAAACTATTAACAAATTTTGGGAATTTATTTAAATGTTTAGAAAGATAATTGTACTGTTCGTGTTTTCCTTTTCTTTGATTTACGGACAAAATATCGATAATTTAATTGAACGGATTAGTACAAAAATAAAAAACGATAAAACTTACCTTAATTTGGATGCTGTTACTTTCAAACCGCGGGATTCAAAAGATTTGCGAGGAATAGAAAAATTGCCAAGAGCTGATGGGTCCGAAGTAAACTTAAACGTAGCCACCAATACTTCATATCAATTTATTATTTTACCTGAAAATTACGATTTTGATCAACCTGTGTTATTATTAGTAAAAGAAATTATCAGGAGAAAAGTTAAAATTCAAAAAATATTTAGCGGGGGTAAGATAAATCCTAATATTGAGCATGTGTTATTGTCCTTCAGAGATGTTTACAATCTTTACGAAAACCACAGAAATATTTACAACGCATTATTAAAAAAAGTTAAAATTCTATCGAAGAATAAACGTAATATCAAAAGCTTGTTGAACATCCCCGTTGATACTAAGATTAAAAAAAGCAGGGGTATTTCCAGCCCGGACAATACCGATTTCCTTAATTTTATGTACGACAACTCCACCCATCTTTTCCCCAAACCCCAAAAACCAAGAAGAAACGTTGCCGTGTTAAGTAGAGCTCGTTCACTTGCTTTATCCAAATATGTTTTTCATGTGGATTTTTCTCACATCACTTTCTTTTATCGAAAATATATGTCAATGAAAAATTACAAAGTAAGCATTGACTTTAATACACAAGACCCATTACTAAATATTCTGCCATACAATACAATGGTTCTAAATACGGGTATTCGAACATTTATTAGCTTAACTGGCAACGACAATAAAATATTAAATGATTTTATAATAAGCGCAAAATTATTGGGTAGAATTAGAATCAACACGTCAAATTTTGCGCATGGACTTCCTTTTATGTTTAGTGACAAGCCAAGGTTGAATCTTAATCCCGGCGTTATTTTTTCAGCCTCAATAACCAGGCCATTTGGTCTTCCATTTATGAACTTTTACTTCTTTTCCGGTAGCAATGATGTAAGCAACCCTTATGTTTCCTTTGGAAAACCTGATAGCTCGTACGCATATTTTACTTCTTCCGAATTGCTTTACACCATGTCTTTTTACTGGAATACAAGTCAATTAAAAAATGTAAGAATGCGTTTCGATTTTGGTGTTGGTAGGCACAATATTGTTAAAGCCGTTTATCATAATGGTACTACATCTACATTGCTTAGATATAAATTCCAACCGTATTTAAAATTTTATCTTGTTTTTGCTCCACGAAAACTTACGTTTTTTTCAAGCAGCTTGGCTTTTTACAATAGCGTTGTTAACTTAAACTTTTGGCTTCAAATTTACCAGAAATTTCCGCATAACGTCAGGTTTGGAGTTCAATATATTTCAACCCCTTTGTTCCGTAACATTAGACCCTGGGAAAATAATGGTGGCGTTTTCGTTGGGTTAATTTATCGTTATGGATTTAAATAAAATAAAGGACTGGATATGAAAAAATCACGAAATACCTTGTATTTATTATTTGTTTGGGGAATATTTAACTTGTCCTTTGCTCAAAAAGCAAGCCCTGATTCAGTTAAAATTGCTTGGCTGAGAAAGATTTATTCGAATTTACAATACAATACTATTGCTTTCAACGATTTGCGGAATAAATGGTATGTTACGGATCCCATTTACGTCCGCGAAATTTACAATCGCTTTATTGTGAATAACGGACTTTTAGTTGACGGGAAAAAGCCTTCGAAAGAATTTATTATTAAAAAAACTCAAGATGTTTACAATGGCAATGTGTTTATTGAACTTAAAAAAAGATATTATGATAACGAAATAGATACCTTGAGATTTTTTACTGAATCCAAGTTAGCTGCCACAGATTCAACCGGAGAATATATCAAAAAGGATTATTTCTTTGATCCCATTGCCGATTATGTTTACATCAAAAAAATATTAGGGCAAAACATATATGACGATTTGAAAGCCAGATATTACGCTTACACGGATTTAACCAAACAACCTTACGGAGTAAAACAAGCTTACAATTTTGATATTTATTTAAACTTGTTAGATTCTTATTTGATGTTTTGGTCTACTACAACTTCATTACACAACAAATATACTACCGCTTTTTTTACAAAATGGGGTAATGACTATATTGCATATCCCGGTTGGTACTACCCGGATGTTTTTGCAGGTTTTAGAGTTTCGTACATTAATTATTTAAAAAACAATGAAAAATACATTACATATTCTTTGGAATTGGGATATTCTGTGCCCGCTAAAGAACCAATTTTAGATTTTACTTCGGATGGATTCGGACCGCGCCTTTTCCATTCCGGAACTATGCTCTACTTCAGATTGTTCGGCAATCCTTTACATTTAATTGATCCCAAATTAGACAATATTGAAATAAGTTTGGGCGGGGCTTTTGCTATTACTGAATATAAAACTTCTCAGTACAACGTAAAATATGTCTCTCAATTTTACTCAAACAGGAACTATTTTGTTCTAAGCGCAAAATACAAAGATATTTTCCCTGTTCTTAATCTCGGATGGTTTTACGCGGGAGGAGCTATTGCCACATACGATGTTTACCACTATTTGCTTGATCCAAAGGCATCTAAACTTAAACTCTTAAATAAATCTCCTAAAGGAAATTTTGAACATATCCTTACTGCTGAAGCAGGTATTAGCGCTAATAATTCTTTGCTTGTACACGATATTTCATTGTTACTTTCCTTTAATGTAGTAAAGACTATTAGTTATGTTGGTATTAAAACCCATTTTATGCTGAACAACCAAATAGGTTTGGATTTTAAATACATGACAACTCTGGGAATAGGTACTTCTAAACTGCCCTTTTACAAAAGGGATTCGTACATTGTCTTTTCACCAATAATTAAAATTAACTATTAGACATTTTTGAGGTGTTGCAAATGTTGCGGCAAAAAATAAATATTAAAATAGTAGCGTTTCTACTAATTGGTCTTTTGAATT